>NZ_JAAGLX010000100.1:0-3597 GCF_010548325.1 Streptomyces sp. SID13666
AGACCCTGGCCCAGATCGAGCTGTTCACCAAGCAGAGCGAGTACCCCACCGGCGTCTACGTGCTCCCCAAGCACCTGGACGAGAAGGTCGCCCGTCTGCACCTGGACGCCCTCGGCGTCCGGCTGACGACGCTGCGCCCGGAGCAGGCCGCCTACATCGGCGTCCCGGTCGAGGGCCCGTACAAGGCGGACCACTACCGCTACTGATCCACCCGGTACGGGATCACCGCGGCTGATCGCGGCGATCCATGTCCACTGCGGTTGATCCAAAGCTGTGGATCGAAAGCGTTTGATCGACAGCTGCAGATGCACTGAGCGTCACGAGCGTCGCCCCCGCCGTTTTCCGCGGCGGGGGCGACGCCGTTTAAGGTCCCCACCATGCCCCGAGGCCGTTACTCGTTCCACGACACGCATGACCACACCCCCCTGGGTGCCGAACACTTCCACTGCGCCACCGGCCCCTCCGGCTGGCGCTACGTCTCCCAGCTCACCGCCCCCTCGGGTGACCATTCCGGCTCCGTCGACCTCACCATCGACGATCTCGGCCGCCCCATCCGCCTCGAACTGAACGCGTCCAGCTGGCAGGTCCGCGGCGCGGCCATCGACGGCGTCACCTGGGTCCGTACCGACCCCGCGGGCGAGCAGGCACAGGAGGGCAACGTCCCCGCCCATGCCTTCACCGGGGCCTCGCCCGCGTTTCTGATCGCCACCGCACGACTGCTGCGCCTCGAACCGGGCACCCCGGCCACCCGCGTACGCCTCGTCTCCTTCGCACCCCCCGTGCTCGCACCCCGCACCCTCGACCAGTCGTGGGCCCTGATCGACAGGACAACACACGACACCGACAGCGGCCCGCTGCCTGTGGACGAGTACCAGGTGACCGAGCTCGACACCGGCGAGCAGCGGCAGATCCACATCGCGGGCGACGTCGTCCTCTCCGCCCCGGGGATCGAACTCGAAGAGCTCGAATCACCACCGTCGGCGTTCGCCTGACACCGCCGCCCATCCCCAGGGGTGCGCGCGGCCCGGTCCTGCCCGGTCCTGCCCAGGTCCGGGCTACGCCGGGGGAGCGAACCCGGTACGCGGCGGCTCCGGTGCGGCGGGCTTCGACAGCATCGCCGGCGCGGGCTGGACGGGCTGGACGGGTTGGACCGGCCGAAAAGCCTGGACCGGCTGAACAGGTGGCATGACCGGTGACGGCATGACGGGCGACGGCATGACGGGTGGCTGTGCGCCCCCGAAGGGACCGGCCGGAGGCCCGCCCGCGCCGAACATCCGCCGGGCGTCCCGCGACTGCCGTTCCGCCACCACAGCGGCCAGGAACGCCGCCGGCGGAGTCCCCTGGGGCATCCGCGCCCCCGTGCACGCGGCGACATCCGTCGCCAGCCGTTCCGCCATCGACCAGCCGACCTGCGGATCCAGCTGCCACATCCGTGAGAGGTACTGCCGTACAGCCAGCCACAGCCCTTCCGGCACACCCGAGAGGTCCACCCCGGCGAGCTGCGCCGCGAGCCACGGCGGTGCGGGCGGCATCAGCTGCGAGTGCTGCACCGGGACGCGCTCGCGGACGACCAGGGTCCCGCCGAAGACGTCCCCCAGCCGCCGCCCGCGCACCGACACCAGGGACGCGATGCACGCGATGACGCCCAGCGACAGCTGGATCTCGACGACACCCACGGCCCCGCGCACCAGCGCGTGCCGGAAGCGGATCGGACCGCCGTCGTCCCGCACCACCCGCAGTCCGGCCGCCAGCTTGCCCAGCGACCGCCCACGGGTGAGGGTCTCGACGGCTATCGGTATGCCGACCAGGATGAGCAGCATCGCGCCGATCGACACCGCGGCGACCGCCGCGTCGTCGAGCGACGAGGTCGCGGCGGCGAGCAGGAACATGAGCCCGACGAAGCCCGTCCAGTAGACGACGAGGTCGATCGTCGTCGCGAGCGCCCGGCTCGGCAGCTTGGCCGGGTCCATCCCCAGCGCCACCGCCTCGCCCGTCACCAGTCCACTCACGCGCGAACCCCTCCTCCACCCCGTCCGAACCCTTGCCCGAACAGTCTGCCCGGTCTGCCAAGCTTGGGCTTCCCACTGTCCGGCCCTCTTCCGCCAGGAGCAGCAGCCCATGGACCTCGATGTCTTCGCCGCCGCCCACCGGCATGAGTGGGACCGGCTCGAAGAGCTGTTGGGACGCGGTCGCCGGCTCACCGGCGACGAGGCCGACGAACTGGTCGGCCTCTACCAGCGCACGGCGACCCATCTGTCCCTCGTCCAGTCCAGCGCCCCGGACCCGGCGCTGATCGGCCGGCTGACCACCCTGGTGGCCCGTGCGCGCAGCGCGGTCACGGGCGCCCGTACGGCGAGCTGGCGCGATGTCGCCCGCTTCTTCACCAGCGCCTTCCCGGCAGCCGTCTACCGGTCACGGCACTGGTGGGTGCCGACGGCGCTGCTGTCGACAGCGGTCGCGGCGGCCGTCGGCTGGTGGATCGCCTCCCACCCGGAGGTGCAGTCGGCCCTCGGCGCCCCGGAAGCCCTGCGCTCGATGACCCGGCCCGGCGGTCAGTACGAGACGTACTACTCCAGCCATCCCGCGGCGTCCTTCGCCGCCCAGGTCTGGACGAACAACGCCCAGGCCGCGGCGATGTGCCTGGTCTTCGGGGTGTTCCTCGGGCTGCCGGTCCTCTGGGTGCTGTGGCAGAACGTGCTCAACCTCGGCATCGGGATCGGCCTCATGGGTTCCGCGGGCCGTCTCGACACCTTCCTGGGGCTGATCCTCCCGCACGGCCTCCTGGAGCTCACCGCCGTGTTCATCGCCGCCGGCACCGGACTGCGGCTGGGGTGGACGGTGATCGACCCGGGTCCCCGCTCGCGCAGAACGGCGCTGGCCGAAGAGGGGCGTGCTGCCATCGGCATGGCCATCGGACTGGCCGCCGTCCTTTTCGTCTCCGGCGCCATCGAAGGCTTCGTCACCCCGTCCGGCCTTCCGACCTGGGCCCGCATCACCATCGGCATCGTCGCTGAACTGCTGTTCCTGGCCTACATCTACGGCGTCGGCCGGCGTGCGGCCCTCGGCGGCGAGACCGGCGACGTGGAGGCCGCGGACCGCAGCGCCACCCTCCCGACGGCCGCCTGAGCACCCCGGTCACCCGGATGTGCACTCGGCGTCCCCGACCTGTTAGTCTCCTCTTCGCCCCAGAAACCCGTTGACACGGGTGACCAGGGTAGGTAGATTCGAACGGTTGTCACGAACTAGACATGTTCGAGGCGGCTCGATAGAGTCTCCTTGCTTCTTCGTTCCTCGCGACGAAGACATCGCACATCCAATCCGAGTGAATTCTCCGAATGGATCCGCGTGTCCTCGAAACGAGAGCGGAAAATCCGATGGAAAGCTTCTGCTAAAGTCGGGTGCAGCGGGAAAGCCGAAAGGCAGAAACGCTAAAGCAACACAATGCAGGATCTGCAGTACTCCCGCTGACCGGGAATCGGGCGTGAAAGCGTCTGATAGAGTCGGAAACACGAAGGGAAGCCCGGAGGGCGCCGGTGACGGCACCAAAGGAAGCGTCCGTTCCTTGAGAACTCAACAGCGTGCCAAAAGTCAACGCCA
>NZ_JAAGLX010000101.1:0-3193 GCF_010548325.1 Streptomyces sp. SID13666
GGGCCGGTACGGCCGGGACTTCCCCTGGGCCCGGCTGGGCGCGGCCGCGCTGCGGTCGGCCGCGGACGGCGCGGGCTGGACGACGGTCGAGGAGTGGTCCGTGGCCGGCCGCCACTTCGTGGAGCTGTGGCGCTGCTGAGCCCCGTGGCCAGGGACCGCGCCCGCGTCGGGGCTCACGCCCACGTACGGTCCAGGAAGTCGGCGATCAGCGGTGCGATCTCCCCGACGCACTCCTCCAGCGCGAAGTGCCCGGTGTCGAAGGAGTGCACCTCGGCGTCCGGCACATCGCGCAGGAACGCGTGCGCTCCGGCCTCCACGAAGATGGCGTCGCGGTTCCCCCACAGCACCAGCGTCGGCGGCTGGTGCTTGCGCAGCCAGGCCTGCCACTGCGGGTACAGCTCGACGTTGCTGCGGTAGTCGTAGGCCAGCTGGAGCTGGATCACATCGCGCCCCGGCTGGTCGAGGAAGTGCTGGTCGAGGAGCCAGCTTTCGGGGGGCACCGTGGACGCGTCGGTCGTGCCGCCCTCGTACTGGCTGCGGGTGAAGGCGGGGGTCAGCATCTGGCGCAGCCGCTCCTCGGATCCCTCGTCCTCGGGACGCTCGGCCACGAAGGCGCGCGCTATCGGGCTGAGCCCCTCCTCGTACGCGTTGCCGTTCTGCACCACGAGCCCCGCGATCCACTCCGGGTGGCGGGCGGCGAGGCGGAAGCCGACCGGGGAGCCGAAGTCGAAGGCGTAGAGCGTGAAGCGGTGCAGGCCGAGGGCCTCGCAGAAGCCTTCCACGACATCGGCGAGCAGGTCGAAGGTGTAGGTGAGGGAGGCCGGTGCGTCGCTGTGCCCGAAGCCCGGGTAGTCGGGGGCGATCAGGTGGTACCGGCCGCCGAGCGCGTCGATGAGCCGCCGGTACTGGTGCGAGGCGGACGGGAAGCCGTGCAGCAGGAGCAGGGTCGGGGCGTCCGGGTCGCCGGCCTCGCGGTAGAAGACTCGTACGCCGTCCACCTCGACGAACCGGTGTGCCACCCGGGGAAGTTCCAGAGCCGTCATCGCGCGTGCCTCCCGTGTGTGTCGGCGGGACTGTCCCACCGACACCCACATGCTAATGCTTGAGATGCTCTCTATGCATTAGTTTTTGGGAAGAGATCGAAATCGGCGCAGCGCCGCCCATCCGGCTGCCAGCGCGGTGAGCACGGCCACCGCCCCCAGCACGATCAGCGTGTTGCGGGGATAGTCCAGCGGAAGCACCGACGGGTTGGACTTCGCGGTCGGCCGCAGCAGGAACGGCAACGCCACGGCGGTCAGGCACGCGGCGGTGATCAACCCGGCGCGCACCGGCCGCCGGATGTGCGGCGGCAGCCACCGGGACAGCACCGCGCCGACGGCCAGGACCACCGGCGTCAGCACCGCGTCGTGCAGCACGATGGCACCGGCCAGCCAGAACAGCACCTCGACCGGCGCCTTCACCGCACGGTTCGTGAACAGCTGTACGGCGCCCAGCCCCATCGCCGCCACACCCACCGCGCCGAGCGCGATACGCGCCTTCATGCCAGCACCTCCAGCCGGGAGACCCACTTCGTCTGCAGCACGCCCGGCCGGTTCGGCGCGATGATCCGGGCCGGGAAGCCGTGGTCGACGGAGAGCGGCGCGCCGTTCAGCGTCAGCGCCAGCAGCGTCAGCGGATCGCGTGCGTACGTGGCGCCCATCTCCATCACCGAGTAGGCGCCGCCCTGTTGCAGGGACACCACCCTGATCCGCGCCCCGCGCGGGGCGCCCGCCCGGTCCAGCAGATCGCGCACCCGCACGCCCTCCCAGTGCGCGCTCTTGCTCCAGCCCTCGACGCAGGCGATCGGCAGCAGCGAGGCGTGCTGCTCGAGGGCGCGCAGTTCGGGCAGCGTCAGCTCGTACGGGTTCGGCCCGGCGACCCGCAGCCGCCAGTCCGCCAGCCGCGCGGCGGAGATCCCGGCCGCGACCGCGGTCTTGTTGACGGGCAGTCCCTGCGGGCCGTGGTCCGGATGCCGTGGCGCGAGCAGGTCGAAGTCCTTCAGCGGGGTGAAGGACTGCCCGACGGTCGTCAGCGTGACCGCACCGACCGCCGCGCCGACCCCCAGTACGAACGCCCGCCGGTCCGGCCCGTCCACGGCAGGCAGTTCCACGGTGCCGCCCGAACGCCGCGACCAGTGCGCCGCGATGACGGGTGCCTTCACCGCCAGATGCAGCAGCAGCGCGCCGATCGCGACCCAGGCCAGCGCCCAGTGCACGGGCACGAAGTTCCACGGCCACGGGTACCACTGCAGCGTGTTCAGCAGCCCGGTGAGCAACTGCAGCAGCACCGTCCCGACCAGCACCGCGATCGACAGCCGCTCCAGCGCCTTGCCCACCGACCGGGCCGGCGGCCAGGCGAAGAGCCGCGGGTACACCGTCCACAACTTCGCGAACAGCAGCGGGATCGCGGCGATGCCGGTCGCCACGTGCAGCCCCTGGGTGAGCCGGTAGCCCCACGACGGACGGCTGGGCAGCCGGTCCGCCGCCCAGTCCGGCGGATGCTGCAGATAGTGACTGACGAGGCCGGTCACGAAGCACACCGCGATGGCCGCGCCCAGCGCGCGGCCGACGACCGTGGCCGTCCGCGCGTCGTGCAGCCGCCCGGTGAACGCCCCCTCGCGCAGCGGGCCGCGGCGCAGCCACGCCGGCGGATCGGGGAGCGCGAGCCGCGCGCGGGGAGGAACGGGCGGGCGGCTCGGCGGGGCACCCGGCCCCGGCGGGGTGCTCGGCGCGCTGCCCTGAGAGCTCTTCGGCGGGTCGCTCCGGGGGCTCGGAGGCTTCGGGGGACGCTCCCCGTCTGATGGATTCTGCATGCCTCCATCACACCCCCGACCAGGGCTCCGGCAGGGGAGGCGACTCCTTACGGAATGCGGACGCGCCGCCGAGACCTTACGGATTGCGGACGCGGGGCCCGGCAGGAACCCGCCGGGCGCTTCCACCTGCCACGGTGGACGGTGTGGGAGTCCGCACCGTATGCACCTCAGTCCTCGTCGCCGCGCTGACCGCCGTCGTCGCCGTCACCATCCGCTCAGGAGGTTCCGAGGCACACCCGCGCCACCTCCTGTACTGGTACGCGGCGGCCTGGGTGCTGTTCGCCGGCGCCGCATGGACGGTCCGCAAGGTACCCGTGCGCGCCGCCGTGGTCCTGGTGCTCG
>NZ_JAAGLX010000102.1:0-2907 GCF_010548325.1 Streptomyces sp. SID13666
CATCGTGCGGCGGACGGTGGGCGCCGTCGGCACCGTGGCGTGCGCGACCGGGCCGGCCTGGGCCGGTCCGGCGGCCGCGGGCCACCCGTCGCAGGTGGCGGCCTTCCTGGTCCTCGCGGTCGGCGCCACCGCCGTGCTGTCCGCGGCGCCGTCCGGGTGGCCCCGGCAGGCCCTGGAGTCGGCGGGGTGGGTCGCGGCGGCGCTGGCGGTCGTGTTGGCCGTCCCGGACGCTCCGGCCCTCGCCCTGGTCCTCGCGGCGGCCGGTGTGCTGGCCGCCGCTCTCGCCCTGCGCCAGGACCGCCGGCAGGCCGTCTACGCCGCCGGCGCCCTGACGGCCGCGGCGAGCTGGGTGCGGCTGGCCGCCTCCGGCGTCACGACACCGGAGGCCTACACGCTGTCGCTGACCGCCGCGGGGCTGCTCGTCGGCTGGCTGCGCCGCCGCCGCGACCCGGCGGCCTCGTCCTGGTCCAGTTACGGCCCGGGGCTGGCGGCGACCCTGCTGCCCAGCCTGGTGGCCGCGTGGGGCGACGCGCACTGGCAGCGCCCGCTGCTGCTGGGCGCAAGCGCGCTCGCCGTGACGCTGCTGGGCGCCCGGCACCGGCTGCGGGCCCCGCTGCTGCTGGGCGGCGCCGTCCTGGTGCTCCTCGCGCTGCACGAGCTGGCCCCGTACGTCGTCCAGGTCGTGGGCGCGGCGCCGCGCTGGCTGCCGCTCGCGGTGGCGGGTCTGCTGCTGGCGCTGGGCACGACGTACGAGCGCCGGCTGCGCGACGTCCGCCGGGTGCGCGAGGTCATCGGCCGGATGCGCTGAGCGCGGCGCGCTGGGTTTCCGGGGCGCGGGAGTCCCGGAAACGCCGAGGGCCCGGAAGCGTTTCGCTTCCGGGCCCTCGGTCGGGGTGGGCGATACTGGGTTCGAACCAGTGACCCCTTCGGTGTGAACGAAGTGCTCTCCCACTGAGCTAATCGCCCCCGTGCGGGGACAACATTACCGCACCTCAGACGGTGCCCCGGACCATCCGCGGGTCAGCCGATCCGCCATGGCATCTCGAATCCGAACCGCCAGACGTAGTAGCCGAGCAGAGCGCCGATGATCACCAGTCCGACGGCCGTCAGGATGATGTTGCGGCGCCGCACCCTGGGGTCGAGCGCACGCTGCGCCGCCTCGGTCACCTTGCGCTTCGTCCAGCGCAGCACGAGCTGCGCCCAGACGAATTCGGTGGCCCAGATCGCCATTCCCCCGAAGATCACCAACCAGCCGGGACCGGGCAGCGGCAGCATCACCACACCGGCCGCCACCACGGCCAGCCCGACGATGAACACCCCCACCTGCCAGCTGAGGTGCAGTCCCCGGGATTTCCTGATGAATTCAGGAGCCTTGGAACCGAGTCTCCGGTCCATGGCCACATCCCCCTGAATTTCGTCACTCTCCGCAGTCATGGCGCCAAACCTACCCGAAGGGCGGAGATCACCGGAATGGCCTTCGACACCGTAAAAGTACTGGGCCGGACGAGGTACCAGAAGCCTCACAAACCAGTCAGAGGGGTTTACAACGTCCCCGCAGGTGGCATGTCGATTTCGCCGACGTGCGAATCCCCGAGCGCACACTGAGCGAAAGGCCCTGGCGCTTATGAACACCACGGTCAGCTGCGAGCTGCACCTGCGCCTCGTTGTGTCGAGCGAATCCTCACTGCCTGTACCCGCAGGCCTGCGGTACGACACGGCCGATCCCTATGCCGTGCACGCCACCTTCCACACTGGTGCCGAAGAGACGGTCGAATGGGTGTTTGCCCGCGATCTGCTCGCCGAGGGCCTGCACCGGCCTACCGGCACCGGAGACGTCCGGGTCTGGCCGTCCCGCAGTCATGGCCAGGGCGTCGTGTGCATCGCCCTCAGCTCCCCAGAGGGGGAGGCGCTGCTCGAAGCCCCGGCGCGGGCACTGGAGTCGTTCCTCAAGCGGACCGACGCCGCCGTGCCCCCGGGCACCGAGCACCGTCACTTCGATCTGGACACCGAGCTCTCCCACATCCTCGCGGAGAGCTGACCCCAGCCCACCAGCCGTCCGGTGCCGTCCTACTCGGGGGCATGGCCCGGACCCGACCGCCGTACGAAGCCTCGCATGCGCTTCACAGAGCCACCGCCGTGGACCACGACCCCCACGGCGGTGGCTCTCGCGCGCTAGAGTCGCCGGAACGCAGCCGCCCGACCCCCACCGGCCAGGGAGCGATTCCGTGTTGATCAACCATGACACCAGGTACGCACTCGACTGTGTGGTGGACCTGATCAACACCTCCCCGGAGAGCGAGGGCCGGGAGGGTCTGCACGATGTGGCCGCGCTGCGCGCGTTCGTCGAGGAACACCACGTGAGCGAGGTGGGCCGGCTCGGCGAGCACGACCTCGCCACCGTGCGCCGGGTGCGTGAGCGGTTCGCGCAGGTGTTCTGCGCCCCCAGCGCCCAGGCCGCCGCCACTCTGCTGAACGCGATGGTCGCCGAGGCCGGGACCACCCCGCGGCTCACGAACCATGACGGCCACGACTGGCATGTGCACTACTTCGCCCCGGGCGCGTCGCTCTCCGACCACCTGGCCGCAGACGGCGGCATGGCGCTGACGTTCCTGGTCGTCGCCGGTGAGTGCGAGCGGCTGCGGCGCTGCGACGCCCCCGACTGCCGCCGGGCCTTCGTCGACCTGTCGCGCAACCGTTCCCGGCGCTACTGCGACAGCCGCACCTGCGGGAACCGGCTGCATGTCGCCGCGTACCGGGCCCGGCAGCGCGAGGCCAGCCGACCCTAGTGTTCTGAGTCGGGAATTTTGTTCAGATGTGTAGGCTTGGCCTATGGCACGGATGGGGCGGCCGAAGGCCGAGTTGACGCTGTCGGATGAGGAACGGGCCGCGCTCGAGGAGTGGGTGCGG
>NZ_JAAGLX010000103.1:0-2837 GCF_010548325.1 Streptomyces sp. SID13666
GCCGGAGTTACGGGGGCGTCCGCGGCCGGGTTGGGAGCCGGCGCAGCGGGACGGGCCGGCGCACCCGGAGTGGGGGCGCCAGGCTTGGCAGACGTCGCCTTGCGGGGCGCGCCGGGCTTGGCAGCGGGCTTCGCGGCGTTTCCGCCACCGGGCCCCTGCAAAGCGTCAGTCAACTTGCGAACAACCGGCGCCTCGATCGTCGAGGACGCCGAACGTACGAATTCACCAAGTTCTTGGAGCTTGGCCATGACGACCTTGCTCTCAACTCCGAACTCCTTGGCGAGTTCGTATACCCGGACCTTAGCCACTTCGCTCCTTTTAGGTCCGGGGTGATCGTCCGCCGGACCGTCGCTACTTCATGCTCGTACTCATCGCGTACTCATCGAGTGGTGCTCATCGCAATCTCGACCTACTTCCGACTCGCGAGGTACCTGACCGCACGGATACCCGTGCCGTTCACTTACGGTGCCGCCACTTCGACGGGCTTGGTGTTCTGCTCGACGTACCGGCGGAGTTCCGCGGTGTCGAACGTCTCCTTGGACCTGAAGGCCCTGGAGAAGGCCCGGCGGCGAACCGCCAGGTCGAAACAGACCAGGTCAGGGTGCAAGTGAGCACCCCGACCGGGCAGCGTACCGCGAGGATCGGGGACGCACGCGTCACCGCTCACCGCCACACGCAGCAGATCGTTCTTGGCCACCCGTTCCCGGCAACCCACACAGGTTCGCCCAGGGCACGCAAGGGAACGCGTCCGGCCAGACACTGCTCAGTCTACCTCCCCGCGCCGACCTCACCCCTTCGGGTTATTCGACGCACGGTTGTTCGGTCAGTCGTGGGTTGACATTCAGGCGCGTGAAGTGTCCGATTCGCCGGACTCCTCGGCGCCCTCCGGCTCGATGTCCGGACGGATGTCGATCCGCCAGCCGGTCAGCCGGGCGGCGAGGCGGGCGTTCTGCCCTTCCTTGCCGATGGCGAGCGACAGCTGGTAGTCCGGCACGGTCACCCGGGCGGAGCGGGCCGACAGGTCCACGACCTCGACGCGGGACACCCGGGCCGGCGACAGGGCGTTCGCCACCATGTCGGCCGGGTCGTCCGACCAGTCCACGATGTCGATCTTCTCGCCCTGCAGCTCGGCCATGACCGCCCGCACGCGGGAACCCATCGGGCCGATGCAGGCGCCCTTGGCGTTCAGCCCGGAGCGGGTGGAGCGCACCGCCATCTTCGTCCGGTGGCCGGCCTCGCGGGCGATCGCCTCGATGACGACCGAACCGTCCGCGATCTCCGGGACCTCCATCTTGAACAGGGCGCGCACCAGGTTGGGGTGCGAGCGCGACAGCGTCACCGACGGTCCGCGCACGCCCTTGGCGACGCGGACGACGTAGGAGCGCAGCCGCACACCGTGCTTGTAGTCCTCGCCCGGCACCTGCTCCTGCACCGGCAGGATGGCTTCCATCTTGCCGATGTCGACCAGCACGTTCTTGGCGTCCATGCCCTGCTGGACGACACCGGAGACGATGTCGCCCTCACGGCCGGCGTACTCGCCGAACGTGATGTCGTCCTCCGCGTCCCGCAGCCGCTGCAGGATGACCTGCTTCGCCGTGGAGGCGGCGATCCGGCCGAACCCGGAAGGGGTGTCGTCGAACTCGCGGGGCTCGGCGCCCTCGGCGACCTCGGACGGGTCCTCCTTCGCCCACACCGTCACATGTCCCGACGACTTGTCGAGCTCCACCCGGGCCCGGCGGTGGCTGCCCGGCTCCCGGTGGTAGGCGATGAGGAGCGCGGACTCGATCGCCCCGACCAGCAGGTCGAACGAAATCTGCCTCTCCTGCACCAAACCCCGTAGGGCCTTCATGTCGATGTCCACGGCTACGCCTCCTCAATGCTCTCGTCGCTGTCGGTGTCGGCGTCGGCCGTATCCGCTGCGTCGACGTCGTCGTCCTTGTTCTTGCGGTTGAACTCGATCTCCACCCGGGCCTTCGCGATCTCCGCGAACTCCACCCGGCGCGGCTTGGGCTTGCGCCCCTTGATGCCGGGGACCTCCAGATCGAGGCCCGCCTCGTCCAGCGCCATGATCCGCGCGGTCAGCTCTTCGTGGTTGTTGAGCGTCAGCTTGACCAGCCGGCCCTCGTTGCGGCGGAAGTGCCGGGGCGTGGTCAGCGGCCGGTCGGTACCCGGGGAGCTGACCTCCAGGACGTACTCGCCCTGGCCCATCGCGTCCGTGTCGTCGAGCACCTGGGCGATGTCCCGGCTCAGCTCGGCGACCGCGTCGAGCTGCACGCCGTCATCGGAATCCACCACGACCATCAGCTGCCGGCGGCTGCCCGCCGCGGTCACTGTGACCTCTTCCAGATCCAGACCCGTCTTGGCGACGAGCGGCTCCAGCAATCCGCGCAGCCTCTCGCTCTGGGTGGTGCTCATCCGGGTGACTCCTCGGCCGCGTGTGCTGTTGTATGGAAGGTCGCGTGTCGCCCCAAAGCCTATCGGTTCCGACACCGGATCGACGATTCGGCGTGGCTCGCCCCCCAGCGCTGCCCTGCGGCGGAGCCGGCCGGCCACCGTCGCCCGGGCCGCGCCCGGCCGCCGCCCGGTACGCTCTGGTCGGTGATCACGGGAGGGGACGCGGTGACAGGCAGAGGGACGCCGGGCAGACGGACGGTACTGGCCTCGGCCGCCGGTGTGCCGCTGGTGGCCGGCGCGGGCGGGCTGGCGGCGCTGGCCGGACTCGCCACCGGCTGTTCCGGCGGGACCCCGGCCGCGGCGGACACCCTGAAGGACACTCCCCCGGCCGTGCCGGGTGCCGCGCTGCGGGCGCGGGCGGCCGCGGACAGCACCGCACTCCT
>NZ_JAAGLX010000104.1:0-2710 GCF_010548325.1 Streptomyces sp. SID13666
GACACCGCCGACCAGCACGGCGGGGACGCCCACCGGAACGCCGACCGGCACCGCCTCGCCGTCGCCCACGCCGACGCCCACGGACAGCGGGAGCCCCACCCCGGGCTGCCCGACGCCGACGCCGATGCCCACCCCGACGGGATCCGCCTCGCCGACGCCCACCCCGACCGGCACGCCGACGCCGACGCCGACTCCCACGCCGACCGACGGCTCCTGCCCCACCCCCACGCCCACCACGTCCCCGACGCCGTCACCGACCGCGACGGACGCCACGACCGCGGCCGCGAGTCCGAGCGCGGCCCCGTCGACCAGCCCGGCGGCCGTCGCCGACTGACGCACCCCGCCGACTGACGCACCCCGCACCCATCGAGCCCGGCCCCGCCCTCCACGGCGGGGCCGGGCTCGTTCGCGCGGTGGCCGCATTCGATCGGTAGAACCTGTTCTCATCTGATCCCCCGATTGCTACGGTGCCCCGGCCCAGCCGACGTCGTCGTCCACAAGGGAGGTCCGGCCATGCGCGCCCTGATCGCCGCAGCCATCGGACTCGCCGCCGCTCTCGCGCTCGTCCTCACCATGACCGCGGTCGGCGCACCCGCCGGAAAGACCTCGCCCAAGCCGCTGGTGACCACGGTCCCCAGCCACCCGTAGCCGGTCGTTCCCGGCCGGTCGTCGTCCACCACCACACAGGACGTCCGTAGCTACAAAGGAGGGGAAGCGTCCCGATGCGCCGCAAGTCCAGCCTGGTGCTGCTCGCCTTCGCCGTCTTCTTCGCGGCCCTGTCGCCCCTGATGCGCTGGTACGCCTTCCCGCGGCTGGCCAAGGTTCCGGCCAACCAGTACCAGGTGGTGGTTCTGGAGGCCAAGAACGCCACCCTGCTCACCGACACGTCGCTGGTCCCCAAGGTCGTCCCCAAGCTCAGCGTCATCCAGACCCTGAAGGGGAACGTCGAGGAGTCCAAGAAGGTCAAGGCCGACACCGGCCGGGACGTCGTGGTCTGGGACTCGCTGTCCTACATCGTCGGCCCGGACGGCAAGATGGTCAGCCAGGTCCCCGAGCGCTACATCTTCGACGCGCACTCCCAGGACCCGGTGCACACCGCGAGCGAGAGCGTCGACGGCGACCCCGTGCACCGGGAGGGCATCGAGTTCAAGTTCCCGTTCCTCACCGAGAAGCGCGACTACTTCTACTACGACGCGCAGGCACGGACGACCGCGCCCATCCACTACAAGGCGACGCAGAACTTCCGCGGCCTCAAGGTCTACTACTTCGAGCAGATCGTGCCCTGGGTCAAGGTCCCGCTGCCCAAGACGATGCCGGGCGGCATCACCCCCGCGGCACTCGGCGGCTCGGTGGAGCGCTGGTACACCACCAAGCGGATGTTCTGGGTCGACCCCACCACCGGCGCCCCGGTCAACGGCGAAGAGGTCCACCAGGAGGAGCTGCGGTTCCCGCAGACACCCGACACCAAGCCGGTGACCGTCTTCGCCGGTGATGTGAAGATGCGCGAGGACTACATCGACTCCACCGTCAAACTGGTGAAGTCCCAGCGCCAGCTCATCCTGCTGCTGACCAGCTACCTCCCCTGGGGATTCCTGATCCTGGGCGTCGTCCTGCTCGCACTCTCCCTGTTCCTGGAGGCGCGCGGCCGCCGCCCGGCCGACCCCGCCCCCGACGACACGGTGCGCGACCCGGATCCCGACCCGCGTCCGATCGCCGTCTGAGCCCGCCGCCGCGCCGTCCTGGAGGGGTCAACGCCGCTGGTTCGTCCGGCGGGTGGGCGCGGCGGCGGCCGGGTCCTCCGGCCACGGGTGCTTGGGGTAGCGGCCGCGCAACTCGGCACGGACCGAGCGGTAGCCGCCCCGCCAGAACGAGGCGAGGTCGGCGGTGAGGGCGGCGGGCCGGCCGGCGGGGGACAGCAGATGGACGAGGAGCGGCACCCGGCCGCCCGCGATACGCGGTGTCTCCTGCCAGCCGAACAGCTCCTGGAGCTTGGCCGCGAGCACCGGCTGGTCGCCCTCGTAGTCCACCCGGATCCGTGAACCGCTGGGCACCTCGATCCGCTCCGGAGCCAGCTCGCCGAACCGGGCGGCGGCACCGGACGCCCAGGGCAGCAGCCGGTTGAGCGGGCCGCCGGCGTCGGTCCGTTCCAGATCGGCGCGCCGGCGGGCCGCGGACAGCTCAGGGCCGAGCCAGTCGTCCATCCCGTCCAGCAGCGCCTGCTCCGAGACATCCGGCCACGGCTCGCCCAACTCCCGGTGCAGAAAAGCCAGCCGGCGGCGGGTGTCCTGCGCGTCGCGAGACCAGCGCAGCAGCCCCGTGCCCTCCCGCCGCAGCCCCTCGGCGACGGCGGCCCGCAGCAGTGCCCGGTCCGGCGACCGCAGCGGGCGCGCCGTGAGCTCCACGGCGCCCAGCCGTTCCACGCTGCGCGCCACCACGTCGCCGTCCGACCAGCGCACCTCCTCGCCCGATGCCAGCAGCGGGGCCGCCGCCGTACGGGCGGTGGCCTCGTCGATCACCGCGGCCAGCCGCACCCGCGCCGAGACCGCCGTCACCGGCCGGTCCGCGACCGCGACGGCCAGCCAGCCGGGCGTCCCGAGCCGGGAGCCGGTGCCCAGCTCCGCCGCCGTTCCCGACGCCATCAGATACGTACCGGCGCCGCGGGCCCTGGCCACCCGCTCGGGGAACGCCTGCACGGCCACCGGGACGGCCG
>NZ_JAAGLX010000105.1:0-2303 GCF_010548325.1 Streptomyces sp. SID13666
CCACCAGAAACTCCAGCTCCTCCAGCCGCAGCGCCGGTATGCCGCTCACCGCGAGCAGCTGGCGGCCGGGCGTATCACTGTGCAGGGACATCACCGCCCAGTCCGCCTCCAGCGCCTCGCGCAACGCGTGACACAAACGCCCTGGCAACCCCGCGGTATCGCCCGCCGCCGCCTGGCTGACCCGGCGTAACCCCGACCACCGCTCCACCACGACCACCGCCATCCGCACAGCAGTTCCCGCTCCACCCCGGAGCACCACAGACTCCCAACTCCCCTACCGGCGCACAAGGTTCGCGCTGGAGGACACCTCGATTCCCCGACCAGAGCCTGCTAGGCGGGCGCTGGCGTGCCGGGTCGCCCGCCCGCAGGGCCTGCCGGCTGATTCCGCAGCCTTGCCGGGTCGTTGGACGGGTGTGGAGACGACGGATACGGGCTGCCGGCGGGCAGGCTGACGTGGGTCCGGAGCTACCTTTTGGCAGACGCTCGGTGAAGTCGGGTGGTCGGGTAGCAGGCCACGGTGCGGCGGCATCACGGAAGGTAACGGCCTGCGTGGCCCGGGCCGGCCAGGAAGCGGGTGGGGCCACGGCTGCTGAGGTCACATGGAGTGCGGTGGGCCGGTCAGCTGTAGGCGGGTGTACCCAGCATCGCTGCCGCGGCCTGGAGTGGGCTGAAAACAGCGGCGGCAGTCACAGCAGCAGCGTGGGGTGTGGGGCGGCAGGTGAAGCCGAGTCGCGTCATGGCCCGGGTGATCTGCTCGGCGGTGAAGTCACGCCGGTCCTGTCGGGTGAGGATCTGGCCGACCTGCTTGACGGGGTAGGTGCGGCGGCTGATGATCACGGATTCTCCGGTGACCGCTTCCGGCTTGATGCCCCGCATCCTGTCCTGGACTTCACTCTTGACCAGGTCGAACGGGAAGCCGGCGATGATGCAACGCATAGGACCTCAGCAGAGAGAGGGGATGGCGGATCCCTCAGAGTCCCACATCCGGACCTCCGGCGGGAAGATCAACCCGCCGATGGGAAATCCGGCACGAGGGCCGGTGTTCGTGCTACGTTGTTGCCAGTTGCAGTTGTGGTACCCATGAACTTTGTGTGCACTCGACGGGCGTGACCCGTGGGTGCATTTTTTGTTTTGGCCGGTCATCTCCGGATGGGCTCATTGCGGCGACGCGGACTCCGCACAGTGCGGTTTTCGGTTCTGCCCCCTGTCTTGAGGAGACACACATGGCTACTGGCATCGTGAAGTGGTTCAACGCGGAAAAGGGCTTCGGCTTCATCGAGCAGGACGGCGGCGGCGCTGACGTCTTCGCCCACTACTCGAACATCGCCGCCCAGGGCTTCCGCGAGCTGCAGGAAGGCCAGAAGGTCTCCTTCGACGTCACGCAGGGCCAGAAGGGCCCGCAGGCGGAGAACATCGTTCCCGCCTAAGCACTGACGCGCACCACCGGGTAGGGCCCGCACCGCAAGGTTGCGGGCCCTACCCGCCGCTCGCAGGCCCCCTTGCCCTCCGCTCGTCGCGGGGCGGGGCCGCTGCGGGCATCAGTTCCAGCCGCACGGCAGGCGGCTCCACGGTCCACGACCGTGCTGCGTTCACTGCCCAGGGCCCATCCGATACGGTCCAGCTCCGGCCGCCATTTCTGGCAGTGCCGCTCGTGGCGAAGCGTGTTCGCGCGGATTACTCCGCGCCGCTTCGATCCCGCTCCGTTTCCGCTCATTCTTTCGGTTCGTCTCTGTGATGCCTTCGTGCGGCGTGTTCGCTGCTGGGGCTTCCTGGATGCGTGCCGTGTCCAGGAAGGTTCTCCTTGAACCCCGTTCGTTCCAATCGCTCGTATTCCAGCTCCACCAGCCGCCGCGGTGCTTCGGGCGCCGGCAGCTACAGCCGTTCGGCCCCGAGCCGTTCCGGCGGCTATGCGGGATCCGGTGGCTCCGGCCGTTCCGGTGGTTACGCGGGCTCGGGCCGCTCCGGCGGTTCAAGCCGACGCCCGTCCGTTCAGGGTGAGTTCGCCCTGCCGGTCACCCTCACTCCGGCGCTGCCCGCGGTGGAGACTTTCGCGGCGTTGGACATGCCGGCCGCTCTGCTGGCGACGCTGGCGCACGAGGGCATGGCGGTGCCGTTCCCCATCCAGGGCGCGACGCTGCCCAACGCCCTGGCGGGACGCAACGTGCTGGGCCGCGGGCGTACCGGTTCCGGCAAGACCCTCGCCTTCGGTCTGGCGCTGCTGGCCAGGACCGCCGGTCAGCGCGCCGAACCGCTGCAGCCGCTGGCTCTGGTCCTGGTCCCGACCCGTGAGCTCGCCCAGCAGG
>NZ_JAAGLX010000106.1:0-2201 GCF_010548325.1 Streptomyces sp. SID13666
ATGTCGGTTTCTGCTTCGTAGGGTGAAGAGCGTGACCAACCCACCGACACCGCCCGTCGACGTCGTACTGCCGTGCCTGGACGAGGCCGGTGCCCTGCCCTGGGTGCTGGAGCGCATTCCGTCCGGCTGGCGGGCGATCGTCGTCGACAACGGCTCGACCGACGGCTCCGCCGACCTGGCCGCCTCCCTCGGCGCGACGGTGGTCCGCGAGCCGGTCCGGGGCTTCGGCGCCGCCTGCCACGCCGGACTGCTCGCCGCGACCGCCGACATCGTCTGCTTCTGCGACTGCGACGCCTCGCTCGACCCCGCCCTGCTGCCGTCCGTCGCGGACCCGGTGCTGCGGGGTGATCTCGACCTGGTGCTCGGCCGCCGCAGGCCGACCGCCCGTGGCGCCTGGCCGCCGCACGCCCGGCTCGCCAACCTCGAACTGGCCCGGCTGATCCGCCGCCGCACCGGTCTGCGGCTGCACGACCTCGGCCCGATGCGGGCCGCCCGGCGGACCGCGCTGCTCGGCCTGGAACTGGCCGACCGCCGGTCCGGCTACCCGCTCGAAATGCTGGTCCGCGCGGCCGACGCCGGCTGGCGGATCGCCGAGACCGACGTCCCGTACGCGCCCAGGACCGGCCGCTCCAAAGTGACCGGCACCTGGCGCGGGACCTGGCACGCGGTCCGGGACATGAGCGCCGTGCTGCGGCAGCCTGCGGTCGGCACGCCAATGGACGGCCGGATTCCCGCGGTCACCGAGCCCCCACAGCCCGCGCAGCCCGTCCGGCCGGCCCAGGCCGTTCGAGCCGGTCAGGCCGCCCGATGACCGGCGCTCCCGGCATGACGACGCTACTGGTGATCGCCAAGGAGCCGGTACCGGGACGGGTCAAGACCCGGCTCACCCCGCCGTACTCGCCGCGGCAGGCGGCGGCGCTGGCCGAGGCCTCGCTCGCCGACACCCTCGACGCGGTGCTGCGCGCCCCGGCCCGCCGTCGGGTGCTGGTGCTCGACGGCGCGCCCGGTCCCTGGCTGCCGCCGGGCTTCGACGTCGTTCCGCAGACGTCCGGCGGCCTGGACGAACGGCTGGCGGCGGCGTTCGCCGGCTGTACCGGGCCCACGCTGCTGGTCGGCATGGACACCCCGCAGCTCACCCCGGCCCTGCTGGAGCCGGCGCTGCGGCCCGACGCCTGGCTCGGCTGCGACGCGTGGTTCGGCCCGGCGCAGGACGGCGGCTTCTGGGCGGTCGGCCTCGCCGAGCCGGATCCCACGCTGTTCCCTGGGGTGCCGATGTCGACGGACCGGACGGGCGAGATCCAGCGCCGCCGTCTCACCGACGCCGGGCTGCGCGTCAGGGACCTGCCGGTGCTGCGCGACGTGGACACCGCCGCCGACGCCGCAGAGGTCGCCGGCATCGCACCCGGCTCACGTTTCGCCGCCGCACTGCGCGCGGCCGACCTTCCGCCAGGGCCGCTGCGGATCCTGCCGATGCCGGCGGGACACGCCGATGCCGGCCGGGCGGAGGCCCTGTGACGCCGGTGGACGGCGCGACCGCGACGATCGCGCAGCGAACCGGTGCCCCCGTCCCGGCCCCCGCGCCCTGGATCGACGACCCGTACGCGCACGCGATCCGCTCCGGCCGGGGCCCGCTCTTCCTGCGCAGGGCGGACGGCTGGCTGCTGCCCCTGGACGTGGAGCGGTGGTGCGCGGCGCCCGACGCCGCCGACACCGCGCTGCTGTTCCGGTGCCGGCGCGGCCCGGTGCTCGACATCGGCTGCGGGCCCGGCCGGCTGGTGGCGGCGATCGCGGCCACCGGAGTACCGGCCCTCGGCGTGGACGTCAGCCCGGCGGCCGTGGCCCGCACCCGGGACATCGGGGGAGCGGTGCTGTGCCGGTCGGTCTTCGACCGGCTGCCCGCCGAAGGCCGCTGGGGTACCGCCCTGCTGATCGACGGCAATGTCGGCATCGGCGGTGACCCGCGCGCACTGCTCGCCCGGGTGGGCGAACTGGTCGCCCCCGGTGGCCGGTTGCTCGTCGAGGCCGCGGCCTACGACGTCGACGAGCGGTTCACCGTACGGGTGGAGGACGGCCGGGGCCGGTACGGCCGGGACTTCCCCTGGGCCCGGCTGGGCGCGGCCGCGCTGCGGTCGGCCGCGGACGGCGCGGGCTGGACGACGGTCGAGGAGTGGTCCGTGGCCGGCCGCCACTTCGTGGAGCTG
>NZ_JAAGLX010000107.1:0-1906 GCF_010548325.1 Streptomyces sp. SID13666
CGCGTCGAACGAGGGGGCGAGCGCGGCACCGCCGGGCGGCGGTGCGAAGCCCGGGGCCCCGGCCTGCTGCGGAGGCGCGGCGGCCGGCGCCTCTTCGGCGACCTCGCCGCCGAAGTTGCGCAGCAGCGCGTCCAGTCCGCCGTCGAAGCCCTGGCCGACGGCGGCGAAGCGCCAGACGTCCTTGAGGTACACATCGGCGAGCATCACCGCGCGCTCGGTGCTGAACTCGGCGCCGGTGAAGCTGTAGCGCGCGACTTCCTCACCGCCGGCGACGATACGGATGTACCCGGGTCCGACCTGCGACATCTGGCCGTTGCCGTCGATGGTCGCGGTGAAGGAAAGCTTGCGGATCTTGGGGGGAATCCGGTCGAGCGTCACACGGAAGGACTCGCTGTCCCCCGCCTGCGCGCCGAGCTGCTGGATGGATTCCTCGGGCGACTTGGGCTGGTTGAAGAAGATGAAGTAACTGTCGTCGGACAGCTGCTCCTTCTCGTCGAGCCCGAAGCAGCTGATGTCGAACGACAGGCCGGGTCCGGCGATCTGCACACCGATGTACAGATCCGTCCCCGCCGTGAGATCACTGATCTTGGCCTTGTGGCCACGCTGGAATTCCCTGGCCATACGAACGACCGTCCCCCATCCCGTAAATGCATGTGCGTTGCGACAGGCTAGCCCCTGGCCCCGACAGCGGCTATTCCTCGCGGGCGGTGGGCAGCTCCGGCAGCCGGCCGGCCGCCACGACCCCCTCGAGATATCCGCGGGCCCGTTCGGTCCGCGGATACGACTCCAGCAGCTTCCAGAAGCTCGGGCCGTGGCCCGGTACCAGCAGATGCGCGAGTTCGTGCAGCAGAACGTAGTCGATGACGTACTCGGGCATGCCCTGCAGCCGGTGGGAGAGACGGATGCTGCCCTCGGAGGGGGTGCAGGACCCCCAGCGGGAGTTCTGGTTGGTGACCCAGCGGACGGTGTCCGGTTCCGCTCGGGCGTCCAGATACTGCTCGGAGAGCTGGGCGGCGCGGGTGAAGAGCTCGTCGTCGCCGAGCATCCGCTTGCTCTCCTGCGCCGCGAGTTTCTCGAGCATCACCGTCACCCAGCGTTGCTCCTCGGCGACCGACATCCGGGCCGGAATGAGGACGACGGTGCGGTCCCCCTCGCGGTAGGCCGAGACCGTCCGGCGCCTTCGGGCGCTGCGGCGCACTTCGACCTCACTCGTCCGGGAGGTGAGGGACTGCTGGCTGGAGAGGTCATGCGCGGGGTCGGCGGACACGCTCCGACGTTACCGGGTGGGGGTCCGCGAAGTCCCGTCCCCAGGCCGGTCGGCGAGGGAATCACCTCGCTTCGTGCGCATATTGAACGACTATCCCTCACAACCTGTGGATAACTTTTCGTCACCGTCGGCGCCCGCGTGCATTCTGTGACTGCCGCATTACAGCGATGCGGAAACTGGTGCGGATCTTGAATGGATTCGCGGTGATCCACCGGGGGTGGCCATGCGTCCCATGCTCAAAACCGCCATGCGGCGCAGTTGGCGCAACCGCGAGAGCATGCAGTTCGGAATTGATCCGGCGCACGCGGTCGTCCTGGACTCGGTCGACGGCGCGGCGGCGGGATTCCTGGATCTGCTGGACGGCACCCGCGGGGCGGCCCTGCTGACCCGGGACGCCGAAGCGCTGGGGCTGGGAGCGCAGCAGGTCCGGCAGTTGCTGGGGCTGCTCGCCGAGGGCGGTGTGCTGGACGATGCGGCGGCGCATGCCCGGCTGTCCGAGGCGGTCCGGCACCGGACGGCGGCGATCGACCGGCTGCGGCCCGACCTTGCCGCGCTGTCCGTCGTGCACGCGGGTCCCGGCGGCGCGGCCGGCCGGATGCGGGACCGGCGGGCGGCGCGGGTGCGGGTCCGCGGCGCGGG
>NZ_JAAGLX010000108.1:0-1506 GCF_010548325.1 Streptomyces sp. SID13666
GCCTAATGGGCCGTATCGGGTCGTAGAGACTTGATGTTGTAGCCGCCAGCAGGTGAGCACTTCCGATGCCGGAGCCGTTCGAGTTCTGTGGTCAGACCGTGCCCCTGCTGGTCGGCCGGGAGGCCATGACCGCTGATGGGATGGCGTGCCCGCCGAGTAGTAGGGCGTGAGCACTGGATCCATTAGGCCGCGTGCCGTGCCTTCCGCAGGCTGCTGTGCAACTGGATGAACGGATGCGAGCGGGAGAGAACTGTTGCTGCTGATAGGTGACGACTGGGCCGAAGACCATCACGATGTGGAGGTCCAGGACGAGACGGGCCGCAAGCTTGCCGTCGCGACCCTGCCCGAGGGGGTGGAAGGCATCGCGAAACTGCACGCGCTCGTCGCGAAGTATGGTGGCGCGGATGTGGACCCCGCCGAAGTGGTGGTGGGCATCGAGACCGATCGCGGCCCGTGGGTGCAAGCCCTGATCGCCTCCGGCTACCAGGTGTTCGCGATCAACCCGAGGCAGGTCAACCGGTTCAAGGAACGCTACGGAACCTCCGGCGCCAAGAGCGATAAGGGCGATGCGCACGCGCTGGCAGACATGGTCCGTATCGACCGCGATCAGTTGCGGCCCGTCGCTGGAGACAGCGAGCAGGCCCAGGCCGTGAAGGTCGTCGCCCGTGCCCACCAGACACTGATCTGGGAACGCACCCGCACCTTCCAGCGGCTGCGCAACACGCTGCGCGAGTACTTCCCCGCGGCCCTGAACGCCTATGCCGACTTGACGCTGACCAGCACGGACGCGCTGGAGCTGCTGATCAAGGCGCCCACGCCTGTCACCGCGGCGAAGCTGACCCGCACCCAGATCACCGCGGTCCTGGCCCGCCATCGCCGGCACAACCGGCCCCAGAAAGCCGCCACGATCCAGACCGCGCTACGAGAAGAACACCTCGGTCTGCCCGCACCGGTGACCGCCGCCTACGCGGCCGCCGCGACAGCCCACGCGCGCCTGCTGATCAGTCTGAACGAGCAGATAGCCGAGCTTGAAAGGCAGGTGAAGGCACATTTTCTTGAGCACCCGGACGCTGAGATCTACCTCTCGATGCCCGGCATCGCGGAGATCACCGGCGCCCGGGTGCTCGCCGAGTTCGGGGACGACCCCACGCGCTACGACAGCGCGAAGGCCCGCAAGAACTACGCCGGGACCAGCCCCATCACCCGGGCCTCCGGCAAGAGCCACACCGTCCAGGCCCGTTACGTCCGTAACAACCGCCTCGCCGCAGCCCTGCAACTACAGGCGTTCTCCGCGCTGAACACCTCGCCCGGCGCCCGCCGCTACTACGACAAGCAGCGCGCCCGCGACGCCGGCTACAACCCTGCCCTCCGCCAGGTCGGCAACCGCCTCGTCGGCATCCTCCACGGATGCCTCAAAACCCGCACCCACTACGACGAAGCAACCGCCTGGTCACACCACGCCCAGCCTTATCCCTCTTGACATGAAACGGCATGGGATGTCTGACC
>NZ_JAAGLX010000109.1:0-1425 GCF_010548325.1 Streptomyces sp. SID13666
GCTGCACGGCGCCTGCGCGGGTCAGGCTGCTGCCCGGAGCCGACGCGCCAGCGGGCTGGGCGGCGGGGGGAGCGGCACCCTCGGAGCCTCCTGCTTCGGTGTCGGCAGGCCGTGTGATCAGCGCGGGGATGCCGGGACGCTGGATCAGGGCGCGGCCCTTGTCGCCGGAGGCGTTCGGGTCCTCGCCGTACCGGAAGCTGGTCTGCGGCTTCGGGGGTCCGGCGTCGATGCCCTCCTCGCTCAGGTTGCCGCCGGTGGGGTTGATGCCGGAGGCGACACCGTCGCTGCCCGTGCCGGGGACCTTGCTCGGCCCCTGCGGAGCAGGAGTGCCGGTGCTGGCCTGCATCGCGAGGCTGCCCGCGGTCTTCGCGGCCCCCGCGGCGACCGCCATGCCGGCGACGCCGGTGCGGTGCAGGTCGTCGTGGCCGCCGCCGTCACTCGCCCAGTGGACGAACTTGTAGGTGGCGTACGGGCAGAGCAGGACCAGGACCATGACGACGATGCCGGCCATCGCGTCGGACAGGGCGGCCATTCCGTCCTGGGGATCGGACTTGCCCATCGCCGAGACGCCGATCAGAAAGACCACGGTCATCAGCAGTTTCGACACGACGAGGGTGGCGGTGGCCTCTATCCAGCCCCGCCGCCAGCGCTTGGCGACCTCCCAGCCGCCGCCGGATCCGGCGAAGACCGCGAGGGCGACCATGATCAGGACGCCGACCTTGCGGGCGACCATCACGCCCCAGTACATGAACGCGCCGATCGCGCAGCCGAGGGCGACCAGGGCTGGGACGCCCCAGCCGAGGCCGTACATCGCCCCCAACTGGTTGACCTTGATGACGCGGCGGATCGCGTCGTCCACTGAGCTGTTGGCTGCCTGGAACAGGCCGTCGGACAGGGCGTCGACCACCGTGATGGCCACGGAGGTGAAGGCGACGGCGCAGAAGGAGAAGAGGACGCCGGTCATCGTGCCGATCGCGGCTTGGGCGAGGGCGCGTTCGTCCCGTCGCCAGGCCGCGAACATCAACTGGATGCAGAACGTGCCGACGGTCAAGGCGAGGCCGATGGGCAACAGCAACTCGTAGTTGTCCCGGAACCATCCGGCGTTGAGATCGATGGCGGTGGTTTCGTTGACGGCCTTGGCGGCGAGGTCGGCCGCACTGGCGGCCAGCTCACCCGCTGACTTCGCGATCCACGCCCCGATGCCGTCGGTGACGGTCCCGGCGGGGTTGGTGGCGAAGTCGACGGCGCCGCAGACCTTGTCCATCAGCGGAAGGTCGCAGACTCCCATGGCGGTACCTCCTTTCTGGGGTGGGGGTCAGGGCGCGACGGCCGGCAGGACACCGGCCAGGGCACAGGGCTGGGAGGGGCGGCACTGGACCGCGAGGGTGGTGACGCGGCTCTCGGCGCCGCCGTGCGGCGAGCCTT
>NZ_JAAGLX010000010.1:0-214842 GCF_010548325.1 Streptomyces sp. SID13666
CGGCCCCCGCCCTGGCCGCCCAGACACCGCCGCCCGCCGGCCCCGCCGCCCCGGCGGCGTCCGGGTTCGCCGGGGACTCGACGCGCGTACGGCAGATGTGGCCGGACATTCTGGAGGCGGTGAAGAACCGCCGCAGGCTGACGTGGATGCTCCTGCTGAACAACGCGCAGGTGGCGGGCTTCGACGGGCAGACGCTGCAGCTCGGATTCGACAACCCCGGAGCGCGCAACAGCTTCGCCAACAGCGGCAGCGAAGAGGTTCTCAAGCAGGCGATCAGCGACGCCCTCGGGGTGGAGTGGCGGATCGAGGCCATCGTGGACCCGTCGGGCGGCGGGGGAACGGCCGGCGGCGGCTCCGGAGGTCCCGGCGGCTCCGGTGGCTCCGGCGGCCCGGGTGGCGGTTTCGGCGGCGGAGGCAGCGGTGGAAGCGGCGGCGGGTCCCGTCCGGCCGCCCCACCCGCACCGTCCGCCTCATACGCCCCACCGGCATCCTCCGCCCCGTCCGCACAGTCCGCACACTCCGCCTCGTCCGGGCCCTCCGCGCCGCAGGGCGGGCCCGCTCAGGCGGCCCATGCCGCGCCTCAGACGGCCGCCGGACGGCCCGGGGGCGCGCCGCCGCCATTGATGTCGGACGAGACGCCGCCGCCCCTGGAGGACGACATTCCGGAGGACGACGACGTGGATCTGGTCGAGTCCCCGCTGTCCGGATACGAGCTTTTCGTGCGCGAAATGGGTGCCACGGTGATCGAGGAGATCCCGAACGACTGATGACGCCCGATGTTCCGCGTCACGTCGTCCGATCCTCCGTACGGCGTAGGGCGCAGGGCCGTCCGAGCACGTAGGCTCGCCCTACCGCGCAACGTTGTCGTGAGGCAGGAGTGAACCCGTGATCCCCGGTGGTCAGCCCAATATGCAGCAGCTGCTCCAGCAGGCCCAGAAGATGCAGCAGGACCTTGCCGCTGCCCAGCAGGAGCTGGCCGAGGCCGAGGTCGAGGGTTCTGCGGGCGGCGGTCTCGTGACAGCCACGGTGACTGGTGCCGGTGAGCTCCGGGGGCTGGTCATCGACCCCAAGGCGGTCGATCCTGAGGACACGGAGACGCTGGCCGATCTGGTCGTCGCCGCCGTGCACAACGCGAACGCGACCGCGCAGGAGCTTCAGCAGCAGAAGCTCGGTCCGCTCGCCCAGGGGCTGGGCGGCATGCCCGGCCTGCCGTTCTAGCGTAAAGAAGGCGCCCCGTGTACGAAGGCGTGGTTCAGGACCTCATCGACGAACTGGGCAGGCTGCCCGGCGTGGGTCCCAAGAGCGCGCAGCGGATCGCCTTCCACATCCTGCAGGCGGATCCGGCCGATGTGCGGCGCCTCGCGCACGTACTGGCCGAGGTCAAGGCCAAAGTGCGGTTCTGCAACATCTGCGGGAACGTCGCGCAGGACGACCAGTGCAGGGTCTGCCGTGACCCGCGCCGCGATCTCGCGGTGATCTGCGTGGTCGAGGAGCCCAAGGATGTCGTCGCGGTCGAGCGCACCCGTGAGTTCCGCGGCAGGTACCACGTACTGGGCGGCGCGATCAGCCCCATCGAGGGCGTCGGTCCGGACGATCTACGGATCCGGGAGCTGCTGACGCGGCTCGCGGACGGCACCGTCACCGAGCTGATTCTGGCGACGGATCCCAACCTTGAAGGTGAAGCGACCGCTACGTACCTGGCCCGCATGGTGAAACCCATGGGGCTGAAGGTGACGCGACTGGCCAGTGGTCTGCCCGTGGGGGGAGACCTGGAGTATGCCGACGAGGTCACGCTGGGTCGTGCCTTCGAAGGGAGACGACTGCTCGATGTCTGACACCGCGGTAACCACACAGGACTCGAAGGGCGCACCGGGCACTCCGGAACGCGACCTCGGCGATCCGAACGTCCAGGAGCCCGACGACTTCGCCGTCCAGATCTGCGATCAGATCGAGAGTTTCATCCTCTCGGTCCGCGAGGTCGCCAAGGGCGACGATCCGGACAGCGCTGTCCCGTACCTGCTGCTGGAGGTCTCCCAGCTGCTGCTGGCCGGCGGCCGGCTCGGCGCGCACGAGGACATCGTTCCGGACGAGCGCTACGAGCCGGACATCGGCCCCGAGCCGGACGCGGACGAGCTGCGCCAGCACCTCGCGGCGCTGCTGGAGCCGATCGACGTCTACTCGGAGGTATTCGACCCGTACGTACCGCGCAGTACGCCCGTCGCCTGCCGGATTTCGGACGATATGGCCGACGTGGTGACCGATCTCACGCACGGCCTCGCGCACTTCCGCGCCGGCCGCGTGAGCGAGGCGCTGTGGTGGTGGCAGTTCTCGTACCTGTCGAACTGGGGACCGACGGCCAGCGCCTCGCTGCGCGCGCTGCAGTCCCTGGTCGCCCACGTCCGGCTGGACAGCCCGCTGGACGAGCTGGACGGCCTGGACACGGACGATTCGGCGGACGACGAGGAGCGGCTGGCCGAGGAGGCCGGCAAGGTCATGGCGGCCGAGCTCGGCACCCCGCTGGGCGTCCGCGCCCAGCCCGCCGCCGGCTGATCCCGGGTCCGCCGCCGGCTGATCCCGGGTCCGCCGCCGGCTGATCCCGGGCCCGTCACCGGCTGATCCCGGGCCCGTCACCCGTCGAACCCTGGCCCACCACCGGCTGAACCGGTCAACCCGTCACTCGCTGACACGCCGTAGCCGCGCACCCGCTACCCCCGCCGTCGGATATCCGGACGATCTTCCTCCGGTCACGCATCCAGCGCCTGATCTGGGGTTATTCCGTTCCGTCCTGGGCAGGTGGCCCACCGAGTGGGCCACCTGTCTCAATATCCGGTATCGCGGAGGCCGCCCCGGCCCGCTCGTTAGACTGAGCCGACCGCAGTACCAGACCTTCCCGAGGAGCGCACGTGGGCCTTGTCGTGCAGAAGTACGGAGGCTCCTCCGTCGCCGATGCTGAAGGCATCAAGCGCGTCGCCCGGCGAATCGTGGACACCAAGAAGAACGGCCATCAGGTCGTTGTCGTGGTGTCGGCGATGGGCGATACGACGGACGAGCTGATCGATCTCGCCGAGCAGGTGTCGCCGATTCCCGCCGGCCGGGAGTTCGACATGCTGCTGACCGCCGGAGAGCGGATCTCCATGGCGCTGCTGGCGATGGCGATCAAGAACCTCGGTCATGAGGCGCAGTCGTTCACCGGCAGCCAGGCCGGGGTCATCACCGACTCCGTCCACAACAAGGCACGGATCATCGACGTGACGCCCGGCCGTATCCGGACCGCGCTCGACGAGGGCAACATCGCGATCGTGGCCGGCTTCCAGGGCGTGTCCCAGGACAAGAAGGACATCACCACGCTGGGCCGCGGCGGTTCCGACACGACCGCGGTGGCGCTGGCGGCGGCGCTCGCCGCCGAGGTGTGCGAGATCTACACGGACGTCGACGGGGTCTTCACCGCCGACCCGCGGGTCGTCAAGCGCGCCCAGAAGATGGACTGGATCTCCTTCGAGGACATGCTGGAACTGGCCAGCTCCGGTTCGAAGGTGCTGCTGCACCGCTGTGTCGAGTACGCCCGTCGTTACAACATCCCGATCCACGTCCGCTCGTCCTTCTCCGGCCTGCCGGGGACCTGGGTGAGCAACGAAGCACCGCTAGGAGGCAAGCCGATGGAGCAGGCGATCATCTCCGGGGTTTCGCACGACACGTCCGAGGCCAAGATCACGGTCGTCGGGGTGCCGGACAAGCCGGGCGAGGCGGCGACGATCTTCCGTGCCATCGCGGACGCCGAGGTCAACATCGACATGGTCGTCCAGAACGTGTCGGCGGCGGCCACCGGCCTCACCGACATCTCCTTCACCCTCCCCAAGACCGAGGGCCGCAAGGCGATGGACGCGCTCACCAGGTCGCAGGACCGCATCGGGTACGACTCGCTGCGCTACGACGACCAGATCGGCAAGATCTCGCTGGTCGGCGCGGGGATGAAGACCAACCCGGGCGTCACGGCGACCTTCTTCGAGGCGCTGTCGAACGCCGGCGTCAACATCGAGCTGATCTCGACGTCGGAGATCCGCATCTCGGTGGTCACCCGGGCCGACGACGTGAAGCCGGCCGTCCAGGCGGTGCACTCCGCGTTCGGCCTCGACAGTGAAAGTGATGAAGCTGTCGTCTACGGCGGTACGGGCCGATGAACCGTAAGCCGACCCTGGCCGTCGTCGGTGCGACGGGCGCGGTCGGCACGGTGATGCTGGAGCTGCTCTCCACCCGGCAGGACGTGTGGGGCGAGATCCGGCTGGTCGCGTCCGCGCGGTCGGCCGGCCGCCGCCTCGTGGTGCGCGGTGTGGAGACCGAGGTCGTCGTGCTCAGCGAGGAGGCGTTCGAGGGCGTCGACGTCGCGATGTTCGACGTCCCGGACGAGGTGTCCGCGCAGTGGGCGCCGGTCGCCGCCGCCAAGGGCGCGGTCGTCGTGGACAACTCCGGAGCCTTCCGGATGGACCCCGACGTCCCGCTGGTGGTGCCGGAGGTGAACGCGCACGCGGTGCGGATGCGCCCGCGCGGCATCATCGCCAACCCCAACTGCACGACGCTGTCGATGATCGTGGCGATCGGCGCGCTGCACGCCGAGTTCGGGCTCAGCGAGCTGATCATCTCCTCGTACCAGGCGGCTTCCGGCGCGGGCCAGTCCGGCGTGGACACCCTCCGCGACCAGCTGTCCAAGGTCGCCGGCACCCACCTGGGTACCCAGCCGGGCGATGTACGGCGCACGGTCGGCGACTTCGGTCCCTTCCCGGCGCCGCTCGCGCTCAACGTGGTGCCGTGGGCCGGCTCGCTGCGGGAGGACGGCTGGTCCTCGGAGGAGCTCAAGGTCCGGGACGAGTCACGGAAGATCCTCGGCCTGCCGGAGCTGCGTGTCACCGCGACCTGCGTACGGGTGCCGGTCATCACGACGCACTCGCTGTCGGTGCACGCGCGGTTCGAGAACGAGGTGACCGTGGAGAAGGCGCACGAGATCCTGCGGAGCGCTCCCGGGGTCGTCGTGACCGACAATCCCGCCGAGGGCGAGTTCCCCACCCCCGCCGATGTGGTGGGCACGGACCCGACCTGGGTCGGCCGGGTACGCCGCTCCATGGACGATCCGAACGCGCTGGAACTCTTCGTGTGCGGGGACAACCTGCGCAAGGGCGCCGCCCTGAACACTGCACAAATTGCCGAAGTCGTGGCGGCCGAGTTCGTCGCTTCGCACACATGATGTGATCCACTCCTTGGTCTGGACCACTTGAAGTGGGTCGCGCACCAATGGACAATTCGCTCCCTGACCGCTGCAACCGGCAGTAGACGGGGAGCGTCTTTGTGTCAGCGCACTGCCCTAATGTGCTGCGTGCCGGGGGGTATTGGGCAGGCGCAGTTCGTGCCTGGGCAAATGGGCGCATTGGGGAAGAAGTTGGTACGCATGGGGATATTCGGCGCCACATCAAAGGCGACGCCTTGCGCGTACAACCCTGACGGGGGGACGCGTGTCCAACAGTCGTGGCAGAGGCACTGGGTATCGAGACGGCACTTGGGCGGGGCGGCGCTCCGACACGCGTGCCGCGCCCGCGTACGCCCGGCCGTACGTCCGGCAGGGCACGCACTCCCGGCGGGATGCCCGTGATAGCGCCCTGGCCGATCGTGCGCGTGCCGTCCGAGCTGGGTGCTGACGCCACGATGGCCGTCGGCACCACGGTCGACCACCTGACCGAGACCTACAGTGCCCACTACCGGTCGCTGCTCGGCCTCGCCGCGCTGCTGCTGGACGACACGGCCTCCTGCGAGGACGTCGTCCAGGAGGCCTTCATCCGCGTCCACTCCGCGCGCAGCCGCGTCCGTGACCCCGAGAAGACCCTCGCCTACCTGCGGCAGACGGTGGTCAATCTCTCCCGGTCGGCGCTCCGGCGGCGCATCCTGGGCCTCAAGCTCCTCTCCAAGCCCATGCCCGACATGGCGAGTGCGGAAGAGGGCGCCTACGAGATCCTGGAGCGCGACCAGCTCAAGACCGCCATGCGGTCCCTCCAGCGCCGTCAGCGCGAAGTCCTCGTGCTGCGCTACTTTGCCGACATGACCGAGGCACAGGTCGCCGAAACGCTCGGAATTTCCCTGGGCTCGGTGAAGGCATACGGTTCCCGTGGCCTCGCGGCGCTTCGCATCGCGATGGAGGCGACCGTATGACCACCCCCTACGACTCACGTGGCATGGATCCAGAGAACCGCGAATTTCCCGAAGAACTGAACGACGAGCGCAACGCAGCGCCCACCGGAACCGGCCCTCAGGGGGCGGGATCAAGCCCCTTGGGAGCGAGAACCAGCCCTGCTGAAGGCGGGATGACCTTGCCCGGGGCCGGGACAACTGCGCCTGGGGCCGGGACGATTCCGCCTGAGGCCGGGGCGACTCCGCCCGGGTCCGGGACGACTCCGCCTGGTGCAGGGGCGAGCTTCGACGAGCTGGCGCTGCGCCGGCTGATGCAGGACGCGGTGAAGGGCCTCAAGCCCGCACCCGACGCGCTCGACCACCTGCGGCACGCCGTACCGGCCCGCCGGACGCGCCGCCGCCAGGCCGTGGCCGGCGCCGCCGCCGCGTTCCTGCTGGCGTGTACCGCCGTGCCGGCCCTGCTGCATGTCGCGAACACCGCGGACCAGCAGGACACCACCGCGGCCGGCGCCTCCAGCCCCAACGAGCCGCGGCAGGACACCGGTGGCACGGGGGAGAGCAGCCAGGACGACTCGGGCGGTCCGGCCGACACCGGGACCAGCGCCGGCAGCGAGCCCGCCCCGTCGGTGACACCGTCGCCGACCCCCACACCCACGAACGAGCACGGTGCCACGGTCGCCCCGACGCCCACCGGCTCGGCCGGCCGCACCGCCCCGGCCTGCGACCGCTCCCAGCTCGGCAGCGGCGCGAGCAAGACCGGTGCCCCGGACGCCAAGGGCAACGTGTACGGCTGGTTCCGGGTCGCGAACGTCTCCGCGCAGGGCTGCACGGTCAAGGGCGGCGGCGCCGTCACCGTGATCGCCCAGGGCAGCGCCGACGCGTCGAAGATCCAGGTGCTGGACCACACGCCGGGCGATCCGGCCACCGGACTGCCGGATGTGGCGGCCGCCCCGCTGGTCCTCCAGCCGGGCGACACGTACGAGGTCCGGTTCGCCTGGGTGCCGGACGCGGCAGGTCCCAACGGCTGCCCGGCGCCGCCCACTCCGACGCCCACCCCGACCACCGGCGGCAGCACCAGCAGCGGCAACAACGGCACCAGCGCCTCGAACAACACCCCGGCAGCGGCCGATGTACCGCCGACGCCCGGCCCGGCGAGCGTCGAGGTCAGCCACACCCCGGAGGCGGGGGCGCCGGCCGTGGCCGACACGACGATCCCCGACGCGTGCGCCGGGACGATCTACAAGACGACGGCCCTCACACCTCAGTAGGCGAGGCGGGGCGAGGCGTGGCGCGGGAGGGCCGCGGAGTACCGGGCCGCGGGCCCGGTGGCGTCGGCCGGCCCCGCTCCCCGTACCGTTGAGGCGTGTACCGGTTTCTGCTGACCCCGCGCTGGCTGGGAGTCCACCTCTTCGTCGTGCTCGCCGTGCCGTTCTGCGTCTTCATGGGCAGTTGGCAGCTGAGCCGCTTCGAGGACCGGATGAACAGCCACCACGTGGCCGAGCGGGCCCCGAAGGCCGCCGCGTCCGCCGCCCCGGTCCCACTGGCCACCGTCCTCCCGGACACCAAGGCGCAGGTCACCCAGGACACCACCGGCCGCACGGTCACCGCGACCGGCCGCTACGACACCGGCCACCAGCTCCTGGTCCCCGGCCGTGACCTCGGCGACCGCACCGGCTACTACGTGCTCACCCCGCTGCGTACGGCGGGCGGCGCGGCGCTGCCCGTCGTCCGCGGCTGGCTGCCCGGCGAGGCCTCGTCCGCGACGCCCGCCGCCATCCCGGCGGCGCCCGCGGGCGACGTCACCGTCTCCGGCGCCCTGCAGCCCCCCGAGAACACCGGCACCCAGGGCGTCCAGTCCGCCGGCGGGCTGCCGCAGGGCCAGCTCGGGATGATCAGTGCCGCGTCGCTCGTCAACGTGCTGCCGTACGAGGTCTACAGCGGTTGGATCACGGTCACCGACGCCACCGCCCCGCTCGAGCCGGTGCCCCCGGCGGCCCCCAGCAACACCGGGCTCGACCTCAAGGCCTTCCAGAACCTGGGCTACACCGGCGAGTGGTTCGTCTTCGCCGGCTTCGTGGTCTTCATGTGGTTCCGGCTGGTCCGCCGCGAGGCGGAACTCCGCGAGGACACCGCGCTGGGCCTCATCCCGGACCAGGACCCGGCCGCTGAGAACCCTGAGAATGCTGAGAACGCGGCGGCGCCGGGCAAGCTGGAAGAAGCCCTGCCCGGCGACTGAGGACCCACCCGGTCAGAGCGCGTGCTTCATCGCGAAGGCCAGCTCCAGGCGAACCTGCTTGATCCGCTCCTCGACGACGAGCGAACCGTGCCCCGCGTCGTACCGGTACACCTCGTGCACCTTCCCCAGCGACACCAGCCGCTCGACATAGTTGTCGATCTGCCGGATCGGGCACCGCGGGTCGTTCATGCCCGCCGAGAGGTACACCGGCGCGGTCACCCGCTCGACGTACGTGATCGGCGACGAGGCCTCGTACCGCTCAGGAACCTCGGCGGGCGAGCCGCCGAAGAGCGTGCGGTCCAGGGACTTCAGCGCCTCCATCTCGTCGGTGTACGAGGCGACGTAGTCGGCCACCGGGACCGCCGCGAGCCCCGCCGTCCAGGCGGTGGGCTGGGTGCCGAGCCCCAGCAGCGTCAGATAGCCGCCCCACGAGCCGCCGGAGAGCACCAGCTTCGCCGGATCGGCCAGCCCCGAGCCGACGGCCCACTCGCGGACCGCCGCGACGTCCTCCAGCTCGATCAGCCCGACGCGGTGCTTGAGCGCGTCCGTCCACTCGCGCCCGTAGCCGGTGGAGCCGCGGTAGTTGAGCCGTACGACGGCGAAGCCGTGGTCGACCCAGGCCGCGGGCCCGGCCGCGAAGGCGTCGGAGTCGTGCCAGGCGGGGCCGCCGTGCACCTCGAAGACCGTCGGGAAGGGCCCGTCGCCCTCGGGCTTCTGGACGAGGGCGTGCACCGGCCCGCCGGGGCCGTCCACCCACACGTCCTCGACCGGCACGGAGTCCGGGGCCTTGAGACCCGGCGCCTCCAGCACGATCCCGCCCGTCGTGGACCGCACGACCGGCGGCAGCTGCGCCGACGACCACAGGTACTCCACGGACCCGTCGGGGCGCGCGGTGGCGTTGCTCACCGTTCCCTGCGGGGTCTCCAGCCGGAGCAGCGCACCGGCGGCCAGGTCGTAGCGGAACATCTCGCTGCGCGCCTGGTACGAGTGCACGACGAGCAGCGCCGAACCGTCCGGATACCACTCGGCGGAGACATCGCCCGGCAGGTCGATCGCCAGCGCGGTCTCCTCGCCGGTCGTCACGTCCCACACCATCGGCAGCCAGCGCCCGGCGCGCTGGTGCCCGACGAGCAGCCGGGTGTCCCCGGCCACGGGAGCGAAGCCCAGGCAGTCGAGACCGAGTTCCTCGGTGCCGCCGCGGGAGTCGTCCAGCTCGGCGACGGTCGAGCCGTCGAGCCGCACCACGCGCAGCGCGCCGTGCATCGCGTCGCCGTGCTCGGTGTGCTCGATGACGAGCAGCGTGCCGTCCTCCGACAGGTCGCCGACCCCGGCCGACTCCGCGTGCCGGTAGATCTCGACCGGTGCGGCGCCCGGCCGCACGACGTGGACGGACGTGCCCTCGTCGTCCGTCGACCGGCCGATCACGACGGTGCCGTCCGCGCCGAGCGCCAGCCCGGCCGGGTACGAGGCGTCGAGTCCCGGCGTGGCCGGCTCGTCCTCGCCGCCGCCGAACGGCTGGCGCATCCACACCCCGAACTCGTCCCCGTCGGTGTCCGAGAACCACCACACCCACTCGCCGTCGCGGGACAGCGTGCCCTCCGTCGTCCCGTTCGGCCGGTCCGTGGCCTGGCGGCGTTCGCCGGTGGTCCGGTCCCAGGCGTACAGCTCGTACGTGCCGGTGGCGTTCGACACGAAGAGGCAGCGCTGCGGCGCGTCCTCCGCCCACTCGGGCAGCCCCACCCGAGGCGCCCGGAACCGCTTTTCCCATTCCGGCATGGCAGCCGTGACATCACTCATGCCTCCATCAAACCCGATGGCCGGCCGCCTTCACCCCGACTATCGTCACTCCCCATGTACACGAGGACCCCGGCGGACCGGCGGGAGACCGATCGCGCCAGGTGGGACGTTGGGGTCTCCCCAGCCGGAGGTAGGGGAAGCGTTCCGATCCACACGGCGAGCGAGTCCTACGATCCGGACACCTTCCGGGCCGGCCAGGACGTGATCCGCCCCTTCGAGGCGGCGGAGGTGGGATCGGTCACCGGGAAGTCGCTGCTGCACCTGCAGTGCGGCCTCGGCCTCGACACCCTCTCCTGGGCGCTCCGCGGCGCCTCCCGGGTCGTCGGCCTGGACTTCTCCGAGCCCGCCGTCGACGCCGCCCGCGAGCTGGCCGCCGACCTGGGGCTCCCGCCCGACCGGGCGTCCTTCGTCGCCGCCGACGTGTACGACGCGGCCGAGGCCGTCCCCGACTCCTCGTACGACATCGTCTACACCGGCACCGGCGCCCTGTGCCGGCTCCCCGACATCGTCCGCTGGGCCGAGACCGCCGCGTCCCTCGTCGCGCCGGGCGGCTTCCTGTACCTCGCCGAGTTCCACCCGCTGACGGACGCCCTCGACGACGAATCGGGCTCCCGGATCGCCCACGACTACTTCACTCGCGACGCCTGGGTCGACGAAGCCCCGGGCACCTACGCGGACTTCGACGCCCCGACGGTGAACAACCGCACGGTGGAGTGGGCGCACACCCTCGGTGACGTCGTCACCGCGATCGCCGCCACCGGGTTCCGGCTGGAGTTCCTGCACGAGCATGACGCGACGCTCTTCCAGCGCTTCGGGACGCTCGAACGCGACGGGCAGGGATCCTCCGGGAGGGGCGACGGCTTCTACCGGCATCCGCCGGGCACCCCGCGCGTGCCACTGATGTACTCGCTGCGGGCTTCCCGCGCGCCGGACCTGCCCCAGCCCTAGCCCGGCGGGATCCGGAGGACGGCCGTCCCGCCGTCCGGATCGATCCGCGACCGGGGCGGTGCCCCGTCCCCCTCCTCGTCGCGCAGCGCCGGCGACGTCCTGCGCTGCTTGAGCTCCTCCTGCTTGCCCGCCGACAGTGTCGCGTGCAACAGCTCGAACCCCGTCGACGCCACCTGGCCCTGCCGTCCGGCCCCCCGCCACGGCAGCATCCCGGCCCGCCCGGCCCGCCTGGCCCGCAGCATCGCCTGATCGACGAACGCGGCGACCGTCAGCGGACCACCAGACCCGGCAGCGTCATATCGACGAACGCGGCGACCGTCAGCGGACCACCAGACCCGGCAGCGTCATGAGGAAGATGAAGGCCATGCCCCCGAGCACCCCTCACCGGAGCCCGGGGGGCGAGAGCCCGTCAGGCGCGATCCGCGGTGAGGGCGTACGACGGCAGCGGCTCGTTGCCCTTGCTCTTCGCGAGGGAGCCGAGCACATCGAGCTGGCTGATGAGGAACTCCCGCGCCAGCGGCGACAGATCCGCGAACCGCTCGTCGGAGCCGGCCATCCGCCGCGCGGCGTCCACCTCCCAGTCGGCGTCCTGCAGACCCGTCGTGTCCACGTCCTGCTCCGACGCCACCCGCCACCCGGCCTCCGCGAGAATCCGCAGCAGAGCCTCGTGCGAGAACGGCGTCCGCACGTTCCCCTCGCCCCTCGCCCCGACCGCCTCGACATGGCCCTGCACGAGCACGGCGAGCAGATGCGGCAGCTGCTCCACACCCCGCGGACGCAGATCCCACTCCGAGAAACACAGCCGCCGCGCCCACGGTCGGACGCGCGTCAGCGTCCTGAGCAGCTGGTCGAGGGAAGCGAAGTACCAGGAGCAGTGCGACAGCACGACGTGGTCGAACGCGTCGTCCGGGAACGAGACCGCCTCGTCGAGGACATCGACGCCGAACCGGATGTCGATCCGCGACCCGAGCGGCCCGGCCGCCAGGAACGCCGCCGACTCGCCCAGCGTGACCGGACTGCCGTACGAAGGCTCCGCGATGTCCACCCCGACCACCCGCCCGCCGGGCCCGACCGCGTCCGCGAGCACCGCGGTCATGTCCCCCTGCCCGCACCCGACTTCCAGCACCGAGGCCCCGGCGGGAATCCCCCAGCCGTCCACCAGCCCCACCCGGAACCGCGTCTGATCCCGCTGCACCCCAAGATGCCCCACCGCGGCCGCCATGGCTCCCGCGATCGTCTCGACCCTGCCCACAAGAATCTCCCTGCACCGACCCCGCTGCCCCCGCCGCAGCGACTGTAGGTGAGAGATCACCGAAGAGCCCGGCCTTTTCCGCCCCCGGAAACGAGTCAGGGCCCTGATCATCAATGATGATCAGGGCCCTGAACTGCAGTGTCACCAGTCGGGGTGGCGGGATTTGAACCCACGGCCTCTTCGTCCCGAATGAGGTCCGGGCGGGATCGGCACCGGGTAGTTTGCGGTTTTACCTGGTCAGGGCGTTGGGGTGCGGTGGTCTCGGGTGGTCTTGAAGGGGCTCGGGGAGCGGGTTGGCTCCCAGATGGCTCCCAGACCGAAAGCGGCTATTGCTCCGCCTCGCCGAGCTGGAAACATCGCTCGACGCTCGACGCTCGACGCTCGACGCTCGACGCTCGACGCTCGACGCCCGACGCCCGCCACACGACGCCCGCCGCACGGTGGCTCTCCACACTACTGGTGGATGCCCTTATCGGCTCCTACGAGCAAGCGCGAAGCCCGGACGGGGACCGCCTCGGAAGGGTCGGGCCCGGTCGTCAGCTGCAGGAGACCGGGCTTGTGCCGGTTCCCGCAGCAGAGGCTTGTGCGACAACGGAGCGTGTCAGGCCCACCCTGAACGGGCCCTTCGGCTTCCGTTCCGAGTGGCTTCTAGGAGAATGGGGTACGTTCAGGCGCGTATCCATGGGCGGAAGGAGGCACGCGGTGTCGTACGAACCCAAACTCGCTGCGGCTCTTTCCGGCGCCACATTGCGTCAGCTGTCCCACTGGCGCCGAGCCTCCGGGCCCAAGGGCGCCGTGCTCGTGCCCGAGATCTCCATCGAGCGGCCGATCCTCTACTCGTTCCGTGACGTTGTGGCACTCCGCATCTGCGTACAGATGCGCGAAGAGACTTCGTTGCAAAAGATTCGCCGTGCGCTGAACACTCTCCGGGAAGACCTAGGCGAGTGGGAGCACCTCTCCTCGTACAAACTCGTCGCGGGCCCGGACACGATTTACCTGGCCGAGCCCGACTACGCTGTGGACCTGATCAAGGGCGGCAACGTGGTCATCCATCAGATGGTCGATGTTCTCGCCCCCTTCTATAGGGACGGCCGCAGTATTCCCGCTCTGCTCACACCTCGTGAACACGTCGCGGTCGACGAGTCGGTCCGAGGCGGAGAGCCGGTCATCCAAGGCACCAGGGTCCCTGCATCGGATGTCGCTGCTCTTGTGCGGGACGGCGTCCCACCGGACCAGATCGGTGAGTTCTACCCAGGCGTGACGGCTGAGGCCGCCCGTGACGCGGCCGACTTCAGCGAGTACGTCGACAGCTACGGCAGCAGCGAGCCCCGGCAGGTCGGCGCTTGAAACTGCTGCTCGACGAGAATGTGCCTCGGCCTATGGCCGAGATCGTGCGAATCCTACTGAAGGCACATGACGTCGTCCATGTCCACGAGCTCAAGGGCTGGACGGGCACCAAGGACATCGAGTTGTACGCAAAGGCCAAGGCCGAGGGCTTCAACGTCGTCATCACCAATGACACCAAGCAGCTCAGCCGGCCGCTCGAAGTGACAGCCATCGCAACGTCGGGCCTGCATCGCATCGAGTACCGCCAGAACAACAAGCATGGTGGCCTGGTGGGCCTGGGCACAGCAATTGCCACCATCTGCGCGGCTCTTCCCCATGCTCTGTCGGAACTCGAAGCAGCTGACGGCCAGCGTCTCGTCTCTCTGACATCGATCGACCCGACCCGACAGAAGCGCCTCCAGATCACGGACCCGGCCGTAGCCCCGCCGAAGCACTGGCCCGGTCGTGATTCGGCCGCCGAGTCCTGACACCTCGACTCACGAAGGCTCACGGCCAGTAACCCACCGCAGGCGATACCGGGAAATGATGCGTCGACGCCGACTACTTCGTTTCATCAGGAATCATTGCGGAGCATTTCCTGGATCTCGGTGATGCGACGCTGGGTTGCCGCAGTGTTCTTCTGCTGACGGGCCAGCTTCGCCTCGGCAGCCGCCAGCTCCTGGGCGAGCCGCTCCCGATCAGCCGCCGCACGCTCACGAATGGTCCCGTCATCGTTGTACGCCGGCCCTACCCGCTCACTACTCACCACTCCGCGACGCTCCCCGCATTCCGGGCAGTCGACGACGCGGGCGGAAACGTAGCTCTGTTCTCGATGCTGAATGTGTGGCACTACATGGTCGCAACGGAGGTTGAGGTTCCAGGTGTCGAGAGCCTTCTTGCGTTCCTCCCGTGAGGGCCAGGAAGCGAACAGTTTGGAGAGGTCCTCGATCTGCTTCGGCCCCATCGGCGGCGACGGGCAACAGAAACAGCAATGCGTCACCCGAGAACCGCTGATGGTCCACCGCGCATCCCGGCAGTCGGCGTGCCGCTGGCGGAACCTCCGGTCGGCCTCCTCGTACTCGCGCTTCTCCGACTCGGACAACTTCATGAGGGGCGGCCAACTCCCCAGTCCGTCCTGCATGGGCTGTCCGCAACCTCGGCATGGCTCACCGGCCATGTGCTCCGCCCAGCTGAGGTGTGTACCTTCTCGCTTCCACCGCTCATCCCGCTCGCGGCGCCGCTGGTCATCCGCTTCGGAATCGAGCGCCGAGCGTAGAGCACGTTTGGCAGCTCGCTGAAGACGCTGCTCCTCCGTGAGCTTGGCCATGGGCTTCGCCTTCCGCTACACCGGGTTCTCGTGCACGACTGCGGAATCCATGCTGGCGTGGCCGCCTCTGGTGTCGCCTACCCATGCGCCGGATGACGCCCTGTGGCCAGACTCGGCTCGCAACTGGTCCTCACGTGACTGTTGTTGTCTGGTGCTCGGCCGGTTTCTGAGACGAATCAGTGGCGCGGCTCAAAACACACGGCGCCGAGTTCGCGAACGCGCACGTGAGCGTGAGTGGGGTGACGCCCTGAGCAGGCGGGTGCGGTTCCCCTCCCTCCGGGAGAGCCCGACCAAGATCCTCTCCCGGATTTCTCCCAAGCAATCTCCACGAACCACATAGCACACAGTCTTAACCCCTTCAACTAGTGGTAGGCGCTCAGGTCACTCGATGATGTCGAGCGGGGGCAGAGCATCGACGATCTTCATCGTCTCCAGGCTGACCGTGACGATGCGCTTGAGCAAGTCGACGACGTAGCGGGGTTCCTCGGACCAGTCGTTTGGGTCGTTGACGATCCCTGAGTCCTTGTCCGTCTTCACCCAGTAGCGGTCGATGATCCACTCGATCGCGGAGCGGGCGCCAAGCTGGTAGCGGTACGCCTCCTCAGGGATGTTCGTGAGGGTGACCCTGGGGTTGTAGACGATGGCGGTGCGGTCGACCTGGCTTTTCACCCGAAGGAACTTCATCTTCTTGCCGACCCGGAACAGCTCGCTGGGCGGGGTCGCCGATGTTGCGCCGGAGACCTGCTCGACGATCCCCGCATACGGCTCCGCCTGCTCGTAACCGAGGTGGAGTTCGGAGAGGGCGCGGCCAGCTGCGGCGAAACTGTAGAAGTCCTGCACCTTGGGGATGCGCGGGAGGGACTTCTTGAGGTCGGCCGCGAACTGCTCGCGGTACGCCGGTGAGTGGAGCAGGGCATAGGTGTAGAAGAAGATATCGTCTGCAGTGATGTCGGGGTCGGCGTAGGTCTCGCGGTACGTAGCGAGCACGGCATCGGTGATGTTGTCGACGCGCTCGTAACCGTCATCAGCCTCGGCTGCGGCGAACAGATCGTCACCTTGGCCGAGCTCGCGATAGGTGTAACGGGGGAAGAACTGGCCTCCGCTTCCAGCGCCGGTCACATGAAGGTCTGGAACGGCGTTCAGCATGAGCACCGAGAAGGGGACGGCTGACCCCATGCCGACGTTGTAGATACCGAAGTTCTCGTGCTCCGGCGTCGGGAACAGCCGGGCGAGCTGGTAAACCATGTCGTTCAGTCGTGCATCGAATGCGACATGTTGCTTTGTGAAGGGGCGGTAAGCAGAGACAAACAGCCGCTGGTCATCAAAAGCGTAAAGCGTGCCCTTCGCGACGTTGGCCTTGTCCGCGCGATTCCAGCTGATCTGGGTGGCATCGTAGTCGATGAATTTTTCCGCGTCTGCGGCCTTCGGGTCCGTGATCTTCTGAGTGTCGCAATACTTCGCAAATCCCTTGACCTGCTCGTTGTAAAAGTTCACTGACGCCTTGACGTTCTCACTCAGTTGCGGCCGAGAGAAGTTGTAAGCCCAGGCGTCGCGGCCGGTCTTTAGTCCGCTTGAGAAGAGTCCAAAGACGGTCTTGGTGCGGGCGATCTTGTCCTTGTCGCCAACGGCCTGAAACTCCGCGAACTTCTCGTTTCGCTGATTGATCCAGTCGCCGTCGGTGTTAGGCGCCAGCTGCAACCAAGCCACCGTGTCCAGCCCCTGCGACTTGAGGATGTTCAGCTTTTCCTCGCGGGTCAGATAGTCGCCGATGTCGCGATAGTGCAAGGCGCAATCTGCTTCGGCGCTGGCACCAGCGCCCTTGACCAGAATGAGGATAGCGACGGTGTTGCGGCTGCCGGATCCGAAAATCTTGCCGCCTTCCTTGCGTGAGAGTTCCCCCGCGGTGCGCTGATTGCCGCGGAGGTTATAGCAGTAGATCGCGTCGAATTCTTCCACCAAGGACTTGCGTAGACCGTCAGCCGTATTCCCGTCGATGTAGCCGCCATTGGAGACAAAGGCGACGACGCCTTCGTCTTGAATCCGGTCGGACGCCCAGCGGATGGCGCGGATGTAGGAGTCGTACAGCGAGTTCTTGTTCTTGGCTGTAGACAAAGCCGCGTAGGTCTGCTGGATGCGTGAGTCCAGCGTCTCGTATTTGAGGTTCTGGTTGTCGTCGTTCTGGCTGTCCTGCCCCACCGAGTACGGTGGGTTGCCGACGACCACGGTGATTGGCTGGGCCTTCTGTTTCTTCGCCCGTTCGCTGTTGCCTTCCAGGACGTCCATACCGTCGAGCTTGGCGGACCCGCCCTCGGCCAGTTGGAAGGTGTCAGTCAGGACGATGCCCTCGAACGGCTGGTACTCCGATTCGGCCTCAGCCAGTTCGTGGTACGCGGCCTCGATGTTGACAGCGGCGATGTAGTAGGCCAGCAGCACGATCTCGTTGGCGTGGAGTTCGGTGGTGTACTTGCGGAGCAGATCGTCGGGCTTGATCAGGCCGGACTGGAGGAGTCGGACCGGGAAGGTGCCGGTGCCCACGAAGGGGTCGATGACGTGGACGCCTTCGTCGGTCAATGAGCGGCCGAAGTGCTTGTTGAGGGCCTGTTCGGTCGAGTGAACAATGAAGTCGACGACCTCGACCGGGGTGTAGACGATGCCGAGTGCGTCGGCGGTCTTCGGTAGCGCGGTCTTGAAGAACTTGTCGTACAGCTCGACGATGACCTGCTGGCGACCGGCGTGATTGTCGATGCCCTTGGCGCGCACCCGGACCGAGTTGTAGAAGTCCTCCAGGGTCTTGGTCTCCGTCTCCAGGCCCTGGTCGTCGAGGACGTCCAGCATCTTCTGCATGGCCTGGGACACCGGGTTGTGCTCGGTGAACGCGTAGCTGCTGAAGAGGGCGTCGAAGACAGGCTTGGTGACGATGTGCTGGGCGAGCATGTCGATGGCGTCGGTCGCGGTGACGCCGGGGTTTATGGTCGCCCGGAGTTCGTTGAGGAACTCCTCGAACGCGGCCCGCTTGTCGCTCATTTGTAGCGCAGCCTTGATGCGGGTGACATGCGCTTGGGCGATGGCAGCAACGTCCTTCGCCCACAACTCCCAGTATTGGCGCTGCCCGACCTTCTCGACGATGCGGGCGTAGATCGCTTCGCGCCAGTTCTCGAGCTTGAGCAGCTCATCCTGAACGTACTGCGCGCCTTGGGCTTCCTGCTGCTGCGCGTTCTGGGCCTCGGTCGGGGTGGTGGAGCCGTCCTGGTCACCAACGGCTTCGTCGCCTGGACCGACGACCCCGATGCCGATGTTCTGCGGCGGCTGCTGGTTGAGCGAGATCTGGTTGACGGTGGCGTTGAAGCGTTCGTCGTGGGCACGCAATGCCTGCAAGACCTGCCAGACTGTGCGGAAGCGATCGTTGTTGGCGAGCGCCTGCGCCGGTGGCATTCCGGCGGGAACGGCAACCGGCAGGATGATGTACCCGTACGACTTTCCCTCGGCTCGGCGCATGACTCGGCCGACCGACTGGACGACATCGACCACTGAGTTGCGAGGGTGCAGGAAGAGCACCGCGTCCAGGCTGGGGACATCAACGCCCTCGGAGAGGCAGCGGGCGTTGGACAGGATCCGTGCGTTCGCGGGCCCCGGGTCCTCCTTGAGCCAGTCCAGTCGCTGGTTACGGCGCAACGTGTTGAACGTGCCGTCGACGTGCTCGACCTCGCAGTGCAGCACTTCGTCGTCGCCTTCGTCGTAGGCGTCGACGATGGCGTTGAAGTTCTCAGCGATGGCCTGGGAGTCGGCGATAGAGCGGGCGAAGGCGACGGCGCGCTTCATCGGGGCCTCGTCTTTGCCGAAGCTGGCGCCGTCGGCGAAGGTTCCGGTCCGCTTGGCCATGGCATTCCAGCAGCCGATGATTTTCGCGGCGTCGTCCAGATTCAGCTCGGAGGCTCCGCCGGCGAAGCCCTGCTGGAGGGTCTTAGCGACTACACCTTCGTCCACGGCGAGGATCAGGACCTTGTAGTCGGCCAGCAGTCCCTCTTCGACGGCCTTGCCGAAGCCGAGGCGGTGGAACTCCGGTCCGTACAGTTCCTCGCTGTCCATCGAGGCAACCGCGGCGCTGGAGTCCTTGGCCTGCTGCTGGGTGTCCTCGTTGTAGATGCGTGGAGTGGCCGTCATGTACACCCGGCGGTCGCTGCCGAGGTAGCCGTCGTCGTGGATGCGCACGAACGCAGACTCGTCGGCGCCTGCGATGGTGAAGCCGGTCGTACGGTGGGCCTCGTCGCACAGAACCAAGTCGAACCGGTCCAGACCCTTCTTCTGCGCAGCAGCGATAGTGTCGATCGACTGATAAGTGGAGAAGACCACGGTCAAGCCCGGACCCGCCGCCACGCTGGCGATCTGTTTGATCAGCTTGTCCGGGTCTGTCGTGGCTGGCAGGGCTAGGTCGTGCGCTGCCATGTCCTGACTGTCGTTCGCGGCCTGCTGCTTCCCGACCTTGACGTCGGAGCAGACGGCGAACGGGCGCAGCGTGACCTGAGTCTCTGAGGACCACTCCCGCAGCGTCTGCGAGAGCAGAGCGATCGAGGGCACCAGGAACAGCACTGTGGTGTGTTCGCCCTGGCCGGCCTGGGCGCGCTCCTTCTGCAGCCGTTCGGCGATCTTCAGGCTGGTGAAGGTCTTGCCGGTGCCGCAAGCCATGATCAGCTTGCCGCGATCGTTCTCTACGAAGCCGGCGAATACGTCGTCGATCGCCTCGCACTGGTGCGGTAGCGGCTTCTTCTTCTTATGCAGTTTCAGGTCGACTGCGAAAGTTGCCTCGGACTGGGTCGGCAGATGCCATTCGATCGGGCTCGCGGCGATGCCGGACAGGCCGAGGCGGGTAACCGGTGGCTGCTGGCCAGCCATGGTGTCCTCTGCGTTCGGGCCCCACTTCTCCGTCGTGGAGATGATCATGCGCCGGGTGAAGCCGCCCTTGCCCGAGGCTGCCAGGAAGGAGTCTATGTCCGGCTTCTGCACCGTGTGCATGGGCTCGTAGAACTTGCATTGGATGGCGCAGAGGCCACCCGTCTCCCGATCTTGGGCCACCAGGTCGATTCCGGTGTCCTTCTTGTTTGCCGCGGTGCCCGGCCAGTCGGCCCACAGCCAGACCTGACTGAACTGCTCGTTCCACTGCGGATCGGTGCGGAGGAACTTCACCATGAGCCGTTCGAAGCGTGTTCCACGCTCGTGGTTGTCCTTCGACGTCGTGCGGATCACCTTCAGGACGTCGTGCACCGTCGTCATCCCAGCTCCTGCTTCCTTCGCCGCCGCGTGGCGGCGGTCATCCGTGCTCTACGGTCACCTACGCATCAATCCCGGAGAGAGCCTATCTGCGAGGGGTGCCATGATCCGGAGCAACGTACGGATACCAGTAAATGCTGGCACCGGAACAGGGCAGCGACCTTCGACCCCAAGAGCGGCAGCCCCTCCCGTCCCCCTTGGCGGTGGTTCCGGCCGAACGGCCGACGTTCGCGCCGGATCCGTGATCGGTCTGTGTCCGCGGCCAACTGAGACCACGGAACGACGAAAGACCCGGCTGCTGAGCCGTCGGGTCGTTCGTTTGCCCTGACGGGCGAGTGCGGAGGATGCGAGATTCGAACTCGTGATGGGTTGCTCCCAACACGCTTTGCAACTGTTCGTCCGGTTGTCCGGATGAGTTCGCAGTCGTCCTGACCTGCGGCGCAGTGGTAGTAGATCGATCAGACGGACCACCCTGAACGACCACGAATGCAACCCGAACTGGAACCCTCGGCACCCCCGTCCCAAGGTTCGGAGTCTGCGCCGAGATCAGGCCGAATCGGCTGCGTCGTAGGCTGCGGCGTCGGCAGGGGAGAGGATCACCTTGGCTCCCAGTTCCGCGAGGCGTGGCCTCTTGCTCTGCTTCCGGAAGTTCCTGTCGTTGCTCACGAAGACGTCGGCCTTCGCCATGATGTGTGTGTGCAGGACCAGCACGTCGAGTTGTTGGTTGCGCCACTTGCGCTCTGCGAGCCTCCGCGCTTCCTCGTCCAGGTGCCCGGGGACCGCGTCGAGGTAGCCGAAGGGGGCGGTGGGGAACAACACCTCGTGCAGCCTGCGGATCTCCGCCTCGGTGTCGTCATGCGCGAACACACACCAGTCCAGATAGGTGAGATCGCACACCGCCACGGGCGCGAGGATCTCCAACTCTCCAAAGCCGAGCCCGTCGATACGCCGCTGGAAGTGGGAGAAGTTGTCCAAGACGGTGCCGTCCCGCTGGGTCTCGGCGGCCATGGTGGCGACCAGCCGCACCGTTGCCAGGCCGGAGCGCTGCCGTGCAACCAAGTCACGGACAGCGCCGGCCTCGGGTCGTTCTTCCTCGACTGCGATGAGGCAGTTGGTGTCGAGCGTGAAAGAGAGCACCGCGCCTCCTGAATTTACTGACACGCTAGTCGGTCGGAAGCGGCGGTTGCATGGGGATTTCTACACCAACTCCTGCAGCGCCCGGGTGCGGTCGGGAAGCTGGTAGGCCCGTCGTTCAGCGGATTTCGCTGAGAAGAGTCTGCGCTACGGAAGCCATTGCTTCCGTCTGTGGGGCTGGCCTTCCCGTCCGTCGGAAGGCCCTTGCGGTGTTGGCGCAGAGAAGTAGGCGGGACAGGCGGCCGGAGCGCGTGGACAAGGCGTCGTCGAAGAGGGTGAGGACTCGATCTGCGAGCGTGGGGACAGCCAGGGAGGCGGACCATAGGCAAGCGGCGTCCCAGCCGACCGGGGCCCTGCCCCAGCTCTCCCAGTCGATGATCGTCAGTTGCGGGCCGCAGAGGTTGGCATAGCCGAGGTCGCCGTGGGCGCAGGCCCAGTCGGTGATGGTGGTGTCGACCTGATCACCGTAGATCTCCTGGATTCGGGCAGTGAGGTGTGCTTGGCCCATGGCTACTCGGTCTGTTGGGTGGGCGGCCAGGTTGGAGAGCGATGCCTGTAGGTCGGTCCACCATTGATCTGGGAGGTGCGGATCCGTGGTGATGTCCCCGGTTTGGGAGAGAGCCGGATCGCCCGCCAAGGTCATTTCGTCACCGCGCCACACGACGTCCCGTGTTGGATCTGACCAGATGGTCGCCGCGAGCCATTGCGGTCGTGGCACTCCTTGAATGGCTGCAGCCGCCTCGTAGCCGTTCCAGGCGTGGGTATTGAGCTTCTCGGTGCGCCGCCAGGCGAGGCGGATCCAGGTAGCAGCGTCGGTGGGGAAGCCGGCCGTGCCGTTCCACCGGCTGTAGCGGCCGTCCTGGCGCTTGAGCTGGCGTCCCAGCCGCCGCTCAACGGTCTCCAGGACATCGTCGAGCGGCACGGTGGAGAGATCATCCAGGTTGAGCTGCACCGTCGGTCCTTTCCGGCTGTGACTCATCCGTTCACCGTAGCCCTGCGGCGCAGTAGCGTCCGGTACTGATTCACCGTCGTGGAGTTGACCTCAAAGGAAACGGCCTCGGCCAAGTCGGCCAGGTGGTCGAGCCGCGAGGTTCCGACGGCTAGCCGGGTCACTCCAGGTATCGCGAACGCTGTCGCGATTCCGCTCTGGAGGGCCGAGCCCTGCTGGCCAGGGGACAGGAACTGGCGGGTGTCGACCTGTGTCCAGATCGGACCGGCCGCGTCGCCGGCGAACGGTGACATTCCCCAGATTTGCCGCGCGCCCAGCCGTTCGGTCAGTTGTTCACCGGCGTCGAGCACGAGGGAAGGCACGCTCAGGCCGGCTCGAACCATGATCACGTCGGGACTGGGTACTTCCCACGCGGATTCGAGCAGCGGGCTCGGCGACCACGTCGAGATGCCCCATGCCTCGCACAGGCCCTCCTCGCGCACCTTAGCGAGCGCCTCGCAGGCGGCTTCGAAGTTGGCGGCCGAGCACTCGGGGTTGTGCAGCAGGATCGTGTCCGGGGTCCTCCCGAGAGCGATCGCCGACTGTTCGGCCGCTGTCCGGAGGCTCCGGGTGCTGAGGTCATGGCCTTCGGGGAAGTAGCCGATCTTCGTGGAGATCGAGAAGGCTGGGAGCAGGTCCGCTGCGATGGCGGCCAGCGTTTCGTGCGACCCGAAATGCTGGTAGTTGAAGGCGGTGTCCAGGTCCGTCACGCCCAGTTCGAGTGCTCCTTCGAGAAGTTCACGGGTGTGACGAGTCCGGTATAGCCCGAGAGCGATTCGGCGGTCAGTGGTGCGCACAGCCCCTCCTTGATCAGAACCTCGGCCACCGTAGTGAGGTCCGTGGCATCTCCCGTCAGCCCGACGGGATGGCCGGACAGCAAAGCGCGCAGAGCAGGCTCGGCCCGCCTGTGGAAGGTGAGCTGTTTGCCTCCACCGATCACCTGAATGACGTCGTCCGCATGTGTGATCACCGGTTCGAATTCGGTGACGGCCACCACGTGCTCCAGGGGGTCGAAGGCCGCAATGTGGGGCATGTGTCTGGCGGGCGGCGTGTTTGCCCGCAGTTCCTTCAGGTAGCGCTGCGGCTCGTACTCGCGAGCGAGTGTTGCCAGCTTCGCGGTGAGCAGCTCGTGCTGGGCCGCTCCCTCACTGCTCTCCAGGTCGGTCCGGAACAGCTCGTCCGCGCGCGTGGCGTCGGACAGGAAGTTGGACCAGGTGACGCCTGTGCGCTTGGTGAGGCCGAAGGTGACGTGCAGTGAGTGGCCTTGGCTTCCGGTACCGAGCCGAGTCGCGGTGTGCCAGTAGCCCCGGGGTATGTGCATGACATCGCCGGCGGTCATGGTGCCCGCCCACAGAACTTCGTCTGGTTGGGTGAGGTTGCGCTCGGCGTCTCGGTACATGGGCATGGGTCGCGACGGCCCGCGGACTTCCCAGGACTTTTCGCCGGACAGCTGGACGGCGATCACGTCGTGGTCATCCCAGTGCAGGTGGAAGCCGTCGGTCTCACCCACGGCCAGGTAGGCGTTGGCGGATGCCAGTTCGCCCGACCACCAGCCCAGTGCCCTGCAGGCGATTTCCAGCGTGGGATCGAAGAAGTCGACGTGGTCGAGGACTACGGTGCCGCCGCCATTGAGAATGCGGCCGAGGGCCGCCATGTCCGCCTGGTTGACTGCCTGCCTGCGCCGATTGACGGCGGTGGACAGAAAGGTGGAGGGGTGGACTTCGTCACCCTTCGCGTAGCAACGCAGCTGGGGGTTGGTCAGGTGACGGCGCTGGATGGTCTCCAGCAGCCGGTAGGGCGTCATCAGCCGGGTGAGCAGGTCCAGGTCCGTGAGCTGCCCGCGAACGAACGCGGTGCCCACGGGCCCCGGCCCGTCCCAGCCGAGCGCCTTCTCGATTCCTGTGACGAGCCGGTGCTCCATGGGTTTCTCCTACTCCTTGGGAAGGTTCAGGTCGCGGTTGTCCCCGTCATCGCCAGCGCTGTTCTGCGAGCTGGTGACATCGGAGCGCTCTGCCTCGCTGCGGTCGTGAGCCATCGCCAGCTGATCGACCGCGATCAGCAGGCCGACGTCGGTGCCGGCACCTTCTTCGCTCTTCATTCGGTTCTCCTTCCATCGGGCCTCTCGGTGGCGAAAGGCCGTGGCGAAATGTGCGGATCTGCCCGGGGCATCTCCGCGCTATGAGATGGTGCAAATCCGGCGCGTTGCACGCCGGGGACCGCCCCTCGGCCATGGCGAGTCATGCAGCCGTGGGACGGAGATCCGGGTGGCTGTCGCAGCCCTGGAGGGGCGCTCGCGAATGGAGCTGCTCTATGTGGCTCTGGCGGTCATAGCGCCCTGGTCCTTGCGCATGTTGACGAGCAACACGCGCTGGTCCAGCTCATAGAGGCAGGCCCGGCAGGAGAAGAGGGCGGCGTGCATGCCGCTGGACTGGACGGGTCCGATCCACGTCACATCGACGTCTTCACGCCCGCACCACAACCAGCATTCGCCCTGTGTTCGCCATTCGTGGCGGCCCCAGAGGGTGTAAGCCCTTGGATCACCCGATGCCGGATCGATGTCACGGCGAGACGGCCGGTACACGACGTCGGGGTCGGGCAGGGGGGAGGCCCGCAGACCTTGCGGCCACATCAGGCGACCGCCAAGACGAAAGGATGGGGCGTAGGTCTGGCAAGGGCATTTTGCTGGGCACTGAAGAACCGCCGCAGTACTGCCGCGCGGATGGCCGGCGCCGGTTTGGGGAGGGTGATCTCCGCCCAGACGTGCTTTCCGCGTTCGGCAGGCTCCCAGCCGGATCGTGTCGCGAGCGAGGCCACCAGCGCCATGCCGCGACCGCTCTCGTCCTCATCCTCTGCGACTTTCAGCAGCGGGGCCGTCGGGCTCTCGTCGAGAATGTCGATGATCAAGCGTCCGGGCTGGTGGTAGAGGCCAATCGTGATCCGTCCTCCCCCGTGGAGCACGGCGTTGGTGATGAGCTCGGAGGCCACCATGCCGATGGCGTCCGCCGTTTGCTCATCCAGAGGTACGCCCCAGACGCGAACCTGCTGCACGACCGCACGTCGAGCAGGTGAGACCGCTCCTTCGGTGCCCGCGAGGACGATGCGAGTGACGAGGGTAGGCATGGCAGACGCCTCCGGGAAGGTAGAGCGACACCGACCCTGACGGGGGACGCAGGGTCGGAGCCGCCGATCTGGACGGCCATCCGGGGTACACGCTTGGGCGGAGCCAAATCCTGAGCCCCTGGACGGCGTGATCCTCAGTCAAAGGCCAACAGGCGTAAGCACGGAACGTTTCTGGGGGGTTTCTTCTGGTAGGCGCTCTCCCCCCTCTCGCACACAGCGAGTAGCCTCCGGACTACAGCGCGAGGAGACGGGGTGGCGACGTGCTTGGTGATCCATTAGCAGTGCATCCACTGGCCTTCGTCCGACAAATCCGCGGATGGGGGAAGGCTGAGTTCGCCCGGCGCATGCAAGCCCACGGCAAGCTCCTCGGAATCCCCCTGGCGACCAATCGCACGACCGTGTGGAAGTGGGAACAGGGGCAGGAGCCGGACGGTGACGCCCAGCTCGTCCTCGCTGACCTGCTGCGAGTCCCGTACGCGCAAGCCCGTTCGGAAGGATGGCCCCGTTGGCTCCCCGTATGGGAAGTCGTTGGGCTGACAGCTCCCTGGACCGAGGCCGGTACCGTAGAGGCATTGGCTGATCTGGTCGGGAGTGGGCGCATGGATCGTCGAGGATTTCTCACCATCACAGGCGTGGCCCTCGCGGGCTTGGCTGCGAGCTGGGCCGAGGCGCCATCCGCGTTCGCCTCAGCACTCGACGGAGATCGAGTAACCGACCGCATGGTTACCACAATTGAGCAGCGCGTCAGCACGCTGCGCACGCTCGATGACCAACTCGGCGGGGCACGGCTTCTGGAGCAGGCGCGAGGCGATCTCGCCCTCATCTCCGGCCTCCTGAGCACCGGTCGGTACACCGAGCAGGTCGGCAGGCGTCTGTACGGGCTGGCCGCACGAGTGTCGTACCTGACCGGTTGGATGGCGTACGACACGGGCCTGCGCTCTGCCGGACAGCAGTACTACGTCGGAGCTCTCCGCAGCGCCCGAACGGCAGGAGACGACGCCTTCGGAGCCTTCGTCCTGGCGGAGATGGGCATCCACGTCTCCGAAGCCGGACGAACCGCGGAACGTGTGGAACTCATCTCCACCGCCATCGACAACGCCCCTCGAACGCTGAGGCCCTACACGCAGTCCTACCTCTACCTGCACAGGGCAGAGGCACTCTCACGTGACGGCGCTCACCAGGAGGCCGGCACCGCGTTGAACCGGGCGATGAGTTTGTGGGATCGCCGTACGGACGAAGAGACCCCGGACTGGCTCGACTGGTACGGGGAGGCGCAGCTGAAATCCACCGAAGGCAAAGTACTGCTGCGTGCAGGGCAAGTTGAGCGCGCCACTAGCGCCTTGGAGCTCTCGGTCAAGAAGGCGGTTCCCCGAGACAAGGCAGTACGAGCAAGCCGTCTGGCCGAGGCACGACTGGCCGGCAACGACCTCGACGGAGCGCTCGACGCCGCGAACGCAGGCGCCGAACTTCTGGAGAACCAGGTCAGCTCGATGCGCGCTCTGGTCCGCTTGAGGGAGTTCTCCAACGAACTCGGCCCGCACCAAGCCGTTCCAGCGGTCTGCGAGTTCCGTGATCGCCTGGAAGCTCTGGACGTTGCGGCCTGAGGCTGCGCGCCCGTTTGCTCGGGCTCTACGGATCGGGAGAACCCGGCCGCCGTGGCCTCGACCCCGGCGATGACTGTCTCGTCCCCACTGAACCCCTGGCCTACGACGACTCCATCGAAGGACAGGCCGCCGTCGGCGGCCGTGTTCTGGCTCGGCGCCGGCCACGCGACCCCTGCCTTCCCTGGGGCAGCAGCCATGTCGGTTGCCACCCGTTCCAGATCACGGCCATGAGCGGTGTCGCCAAACCGCCGCAACCGCTTCCTCGGGCTTACTGATCCGCCTGGCCCAGCAGATGACCGCGCTCCGTGGGAGTCGCATCTCCTTGGGGACAAGCGTGGCTGAAACAGAGCGCGTGTGCTGGGACGCAGTCGATCAAATAGGTACTCCTGCGAGTGAGCAGACTGTTACGGTCAGCGCTCGGCTTGTCGTCCAGGCATTCGAACGCACGCCTGGAGCCGTCGTCCACGATCCGTAGCACTGCAGGTGGGGGAGACATTTATGAGAGTTGCATCCGTGAGGTCCGTACTTACCAGACCTGGGCGTTTCGCCGCCGTGTTGGCTGTCGTGGTGAGCGCTGCCGTACTGGCGCCTGCGGTTCCCGCGTCCGCCGAGACCGTCGATCCTGGCGCTGACCAGTTCACGGTGGTTCAGGATCTCGGAGGCGGGGCCACGGCCAAGCTGACGATCACCCTTGACCCGCTTCCGACCGGTACACCTGCGCCGGGCAAGGGCGGCGGGGTTATCGATACTCCGGACGGCAGTACGCCTGACATCTCAAGCGAGTTGGCCGGATTGGACCTGGCTGAGGTGAGCGCGGCACCGGGGCCCGTAACGGATTTGAATTCGGACGAACTTGGCCTGTTGTCTGCGGACAACGTGAGCGAGGGTGCGGAGGCATCCTCCTCGCCGAACGACACCACGGGGCCGGTCACGTCGGGGGCCACCACCAACGGCACAGGGATCGTTGCCCCGCAGAGTCAGGACCCGGGCAGCGGCGGTGGTGGCCGAGCGGTGCTCATGTGCTACAACAATCGCAGTTTCGCGACCACGAACGGCGTTTTCTACGCCCGTCACAACTGCACGTTCAGCAATATCAACTGGGGCTACAAGATATCCCCCAAAGTGCAGGCCATCATCACCAGCACCGTGCATGAGACGGGACTGCGCTGGTGGAAGAACGGAAAGTCGCAACCCGCCAACAGCAATCACTTCGTTGGCAAGTCGTACTACTTCCATGGGACTATGGGTCCTGTAAAGTCATGGGATGGCATCGACTTTCAGGACTACATGTCCTTCAGTATCAATATCGGCGGGCGTCCGGGATTCGGCACGCTAGTCTTTGCCGGTGGATTGCTCCCGCTGAGGGGATGAGTTCTGTGGAATCCGTGGTGGGCTGGGCCGAGGAAATCATGGCGAGCCTCGGTCTGGCCGGGCAGTGCGAAATCGACGTCCAGGTGGTAACCGCTGAGCACCCGGATCCCGGTCCCCCGTTTCGGACGGAATCATTTCAGTCCGAACTCATCGTGGGGATGCTCGCCGAGGAAGTATGGGATCTCGGAGTGCACGTGCTGGTCGCAAATGGTGAGGACATTACGCGGGTACACCTTCCATCCGATGGGGATTCGGCGGCTCAACTAGTGCATCTCGCGGACCGGCTGCAGGACTGGGTGATCGACCTGACACACGGTGCGGCCCGCCCACCCTGTCCTGGGCACGCCCATCCGATGCGGGCCGCAGTGGTCGACGGTTCAGCGGCCTGGTGTTGCCCCCTGCGGCCAGATCACCGCGTTCAGAGCGTTCTCGAAGGGTGATGTCACCACGTCTCCCATCATCCGAGCCCCAGCTATCGGGTCAAAGCCTCGGCCTGACCGCCCTGGTCTGCGGTCCCATGGTCTGAGATCAGCAGCGTTCTGGAGGAGAAACTGCCAGCCAACCTGCCCCCGGAGGTAACCTGCGGAACATGATTCGTGCGGTGGTGTTCGACGTGGGCGAGTGTCTTATTGACGAGACCCGGGAGTACGGGACCTGGGCGGACTGGCTGGGGGTGCCGCGACATACCTTCGCGGCAATGTTCGGAGCGGTCATCGCGCAGGGGCGCGACTATCGCGAGACGTTTCAGGAGTTCCGGCCGGAGTTCGACCTTACCGAAGAGCGCGAGAAGCGTGCGGCGGCCGGGAAGCCGGAATGGTTCGGCGAGGATGATCTGTATCCGGACGTGCGACCCACGCTGGCCGCACTGCGGGAGGCTGGGCTGTGGGTGGGCATCGCCGGGAATCAAACCGTGCGGGCCGGCGGCCTGCTACGGGGGCTGGACCTTCCCTCCGACCTGATTGCCACCAGTGACGACTGGGGAGCGTCGAAGCCGGACGTGAAGTTCTTCGAGCACGTAATCGAGGCAACGCCTGCCGAGCCGGGCGAGATCCTGTACGTCGGTGACCGGCTCGACAACGACATCCGCCCGGCCGTTCAGGCGCGGCTTCTGACGGCCCTGATTCGGCGCGGGCCCTGGGGCACGATTCAGCAGCGTGATCCGGATGCGGACTCGATCACTACGATGCGCATCGACTCGCTCGCGGAATTGCCGGAGAAGATCTCCAAGTTCAACGCTGGAGAGCGCTGATCGTCGTGCCCCAGTCGTAGAGACGATCGTCCAGGTCCCGGACGCACTGCTCGTTCTGCCACGGAGCGAGCGTGCGCCGGACCTCGCGGATGCGGTCCATACCCGTGGCGTACCAGGTGATGGCGAGCTGGTCGAGGGCTTGGACGGCGTACCGGCATGCCGCCTCCGGGTGGCTGTCCGCAGCTTCAACCGCTGCGAGATCGCCGAGGACGACGGTGCGCTGCTTGTCCGACTCGGTTGGCAGGTAGTCGAGAACCTCCTGAAGGGTCTGGCGGGCTTGTGGCAGGTGGCCGGCCTTCAGCTGCGTGTTGCCTTTGAAGGCGGACAGGCGCACTGGGCTGAACCAGTCCAGCCAGGCAGGGGTGGGGTGTGCGGAGACTGAGGAGAGGGTGTCCTCGGCGTGTCGGATCAGGCGGAGCGCGGCACGAGGATCACCGCAGCGGGTCTCGCATTCCGCCTCCACGGCATCCAGCCATGCCCAGAGTTCCGCGGAGGCGTCTCCGCGCCGGGCGTAGGTACGGGCGGCCATCATGCGCTCGATCGCCGCTTCCCTGTCATCGGTCCAGCCAGGGATGAAGGCCATGTGCGCAAGGATGGCCGATCCGAGAATCGGGTCATCCGCTTCGCCCGCCGCTTGCAAGGCTCGCAAGAGGGTCTCCGAAGCTTGGTCGGGCTGGCTTAGGTCGAAGAACTCGATGCGGCCGACAAGCAGGTAGGACTCGGCGAGTGCGCCGGCGAGCGTTCGGCGGACAGGGTTCGCCGTCTCCGGCAGGAGAGCGCATCCGAGACGGGCGTGCTCCAGGACCGCAGGGTGCAGGATGGCGGGGGCCACGGACCAATAGAGGTGCCGATGAGAACGAGTGACCGCCTCGAAGTCCGCGCCTACAGTGGCTGGTTGCCTCGCGGCGCCTGCCTGGGCCGGGACAGAAGCTAGCCGCGCTCGAGCCAAAGGCGCACGCGGGGTATCTCGGGCCGTCGTGGCCGCGTGGCGCTTCTCCGTCCCCCATGGCGGGGTGAATCCCAAGTCCTCCATGCTCTGGCCCAGGAGGTGGGTCAGGACTCGGTGGACGTCAGGCTGTGGCCAGGGTGGTGTGGCGGATTCCCAGCGGCGGATCTGACGGACACCGACAGCGAGACCTCTGATGCCCAGCTTGGGTGCCGTCTCGGTGATGGCGTCGGCCAGGGCCTGTTGAGAGGTGTATCCGGCAGCCAGGCGGGCGGCCTTGAGTCTGGTATTGCCTGCGGGACGGGACATGGATCTCCTCCAGGACGAACTCTCGTCAGAGAGTGCCATGCGATGTCCCCGTAGCGGCGCAAAATTATCCACGGTAGGCCAACAAAGCCCTGTAGAAGTCCTTTTGATGACCTGCCAGAGCCCTCGAACAGGACTTGGCGAACCCAGATGATGGCATCTCCCGGGCCCAGCGCCGCCGCGTAGCCAGGAGTTGGGCCTGCTCAGCGCAAGCACGACGCCAGGACTGACGGCCAGATTCGCTGGCCCTGGGAATCGACAGGATGGAGGTGAGAAGGGTGCGCAGCACGAAGACGGCAGAGCCGTGGGTCGAGCATGGTCTTGGCCCATTCGGCCCGACGTTCTGCAAGCCGCACAGCAGAACGCGGTACGCGACTGACGGCAGTGCATTGCTGAAGGTCTACGTGGGCATCGACCCCGAAGGCCGGCGCCATCGCGAGGCCGCGACGGTCGAGCGCGCCGCCCGCCAGGGAATCTCGGTCCCGGCCGTCCTGGCCACGGGAAAGGGCAACGCCGGGTCTTGGACGGCCTTCGGGAAATTGCCTGGGCTGCCTTGTTCGATAGGTACGCGCATGGCGATCCAGGAGTACGTCGGTCACGTCGTGGCCGCGAGCGGCAGGCTGCATCGGCCTGATGCAGGCATCACTCCTGGCCCAGGTTGGGGTGCGGAGCGGGCCGGCCTCGCTTCCCCGCGTCAGTTCTTGCTTGATCAGCTCTCTTCTCGCTGCCAGCGGCTGCCTTGGTGGCCGGTGCTGAATAGAGCTCTCCGGTCGATCGATTCATATTCGGTCGTTCACCTCCACGGTGATCTCAAGCCCGAGCACCTCCTTGTCGACGGCGAAAGCCTGCACATCGTGGACTGGGAAGCCAGCGCCTGCGGTCCAGCCGTCCTCGACTACACCGACGTGGTCTTTCACCTTGTACGCGACCTGTTGTACGAGGGCGTACCGCCCGAACGCATTCCGGTCGATCTCGTGACCCGGCTGCCGTTCAACGGGCCGGTTCTCACCTGGCGCCTGCTTCTCTGGCTCGATCGCCGTCGGGTCCAAGACATCGACCTCGTTACCACCCGCGCCGTCTACCGACTCGCTGCCGAAGAGCAGGCCGCTTCCGCGTACAGGTCGCTTGCCCAGACCGTCGCGCTCCTCCGCGCTGCCGGCGTTCCTCGCTGAACCCTTACTTCACCGCTCGTCCAGGCGTGTTGACGCCTGCGCCCATCCCTTTCTGTCCACCCTTGAACGGGAGTTCGCGATGCCTCGTACCAGCACGATCCTCGGCAATAGTCACCTCGTCATCGACACCGGCATGGCCACACCGGGCGCGACGACCATTGTGGAGCGCAAGGGCCTCGGTCACCCGGACACCCTGGCCGACCACCTCGCGGAGCGGCTGTCGCGCGCTTACAGCCGTTACACGGTCGACCACTTCGGCGCCGTGCTCCACCACAACTTCGACAAGCTCGCCCTCCTCGGCGGAGCCAGCGAAGTCCGATATGGGGGAGGCCGGATGACTTCTCCCGTGCGGGTCCTGGTCAACGGACGAGCCGCACCGATGTGCGGAGGCGAGTCCATCCCGGTCACGGAGATCGTCGAGGCGGAAGTGAGGTCCTTCTTCGCCGAGCGGCTCCCCGAGGTCTCGGACAGCCTCGACATCGTCTTCAACATCACCAGCAATTCCAGCCCGGGTGCCGTGCTCACCGGTGACGAGATACCGGACCGGACCCGGTGGTTCAGCCCGCGCTCCATCGACGACCTGCGCGAGCGGCGCGTGAGGCTCTCGAACGACACGTCTCTTGGCACCGGCTGGGCACCGGAGAATTCCTTCGAGTCGTTCGTGAGGGAGCTGGTCGACCACTTCTCCGGGGAGAGCGACTTCACCCGCGCCCACGCCTGGTGCGGTTCGGACGTGAAGCTCATGGGGTACTGGGATGGTGAATGCGCGGATGTCGTGCTGTGTGTCCCCCAGAAGTCCCGCCAGGTCGGCAGCCGAGGGCAGTACGTCCGCAACGCGGAGTCCGTACTGGCCGAGTGCCATCGCCTGGCTGGCGTTCGCCTACCTGGTGCCGAAGCTCGTTTCCGGCTGAACGCACGTGACGTGCCGGACAAGGACGAGCTGTACCTCACCTTCACGGGCAGCTCCATCGAGTCCGGCGACGAGGGCGTCGTCGGCCGGGGTAACCGTGTCAATGGGCTGATCACGCCGCTGCGCCCGATGAATCTGGAGGGGGCGAACGGCAAGAACCCCGTCTACCACGTCGGTAAGCTGTACAACATCGCCGCTCAACGGCTCGCCTTCCGACTCCACGAGGCGACCGCGGGCTACGCGGAAGTGCACCTGGTCAGCACCACGGGCCAACGCCTCGACGAGCCCTGGCGCATCCTCGTCCGCCTCTCCGCTGCCGACGCCGAGCTCGACAAGGTGCAGGCCCTGGTCGCCGAGATTCTCACCGAGTTCCCGGCCCTCACAGACGAGCTGGTCTCCGGCGGAATCGTGCTGAGTTGATGACGACGCGGTCGCTCGGCGATATCCCCTCGGGCTGTCGGCAGCGCCTGCTCGCTCACTACGGCCTCGGAGTTCGGGGCTGGCTCGACACAGCGCCTGATCTCTTAGCCACGGCTGCGCAACGCTGGAAGCTCTCGCTCAGAGGTTACGTCGACTCCGGACACGCCTCGGTGATCGCGGTGGCGACCGACCTCGACGAGCGTCCACTTCTCCTCAAAGCTTGGGTCGACCCCGACCGGTACCGCCACGAAGTAGACGCTTTGCGTTTGTGGGCCGGCGGACCCACGGCCGATGTCCTCGAAGTTGCGGACGATCTCGCAGTGGCCGCCCTCGAACTCGTCGGAGGCCGGCCTGGGGGTGCGGAGCGACCACACTGTGAGACACAGATGGTCGCCGCCGCCCTTCAGTGCCTGCACATCGTCGGGCGGCGCAGGAACCTACCGAACCGTTTTCCCCGGCTGGCAGGCTACCTCCATGGGGAGGTCCTCCCCCGGATCCGCAGGCGGGAGCACGCCCTCGACGTCGGCCGGTGGCGCCCTCTCATTGACGCCACGCTTCCATCTCTCGCCGACCTTGAGGAAGACCCGGGCCGGACGACGGTCCTGCACGCGGACCTGTATCGGGAGAACGTGCCCTTCGACTGGCTGGCGCGCCCGCGCTTGATCGACCCGTTGCCCATGTTGGGCGACCCGGCCTTCGACTGGGCGTTCTGGACCGTCTACTACGACCTCGGCCAGGGGACCAGCGGTCGGCTCACAGCTGCTTCGCGCGTGTCCCGGATCCCTGTACCTGTACTCGCACCGTGGTGCCGCCTGCTCGCCCTCGACGGTCTCCTCTTCTACGCGGAGACCGGCGATACGAGATTGCCGGGGATGGCGGAAGTGCTCTCCGATCTCTCGGCATCGACTCGACGGAGCGGAACGTGATCTCCTACATCGTTCGCCATGGCCAGACGGACTACAGCAAGCGCTACCTCGTGAATGGCGACCCCGCCAAGCCCATCCAGCTCAACGACGAAGGCCGGCAGTCCTTGAGCCGTGCCTGGGCGACCCTGCCTCTGCATGCCGTGGCGACGTGGCTGGCCAGCGAATTCCCACGAGCCCAGCAAACGGCATTCCTGCTGATGGGCGTTCCGGCGGCCGAACTGGTCGTCGACGCCCGGTTGAATGAACTCGACTACGGGAAATTCGAGAGCAGCCCGTTTCTGGAATACGCGGTATGGCTCGACAGCCAGGGCGCGAGCCGCCGTCCACCCGGCGCCACGGAATCGCAGAGCGAGGGCATCCGCAGGATGCTCTCAGGGGTCCTCGCCGCCTTGAATCACCCTGGCCCCCGTGTACTCGTCAGCCACGGGCTGCTGGTCTCTGTATTGCTATGGCACCAGGGCCGCTCTGCGAACGACCGGATGCCGTTGTTCTTCCCGGAGGCTCCATACGTCGAGCCGGTCGCCATACCCGACGACGAGCTCCCGAACCTGATCACGACGCTGCTGGACGATCTTGACGCAAGCGCTCACCAAGAACCTGCCGCCGACGGTGACGCGACGATATTGCGGATCAGCGAGGGCTCGACGGTTGCTACCGTCGATTCTGCATCCCCATCCCGCTCGCTGGATAAAAAGGATCTTCCTCATGCATGATGCCCGCGCCCTCATTGAGATGGGTGCCGAAGCGGTTCGTCGGCTCGCTCGTCGCGGTTACTCCCTGGACCTGTCCCGGCTGGAAGACCTCCAGTCGCGGCGCAACCAGAGCATCCGCTCAGCCGACGAGCTGCGGGCGGAGGCCAAGCGGGTAGCAAGCGAAGTCCAGCAGACGGCCAAGCAGGGCGGCGACATCGCCAAGCTGAAGGAGCGCGCCCGCGAGCTGAAGGACCAGGTCCGCGAGATTGAGGCCGGCCAGGAGCAGAGCCAGGAAGAGCTCCGCGATCTGCTGCTCAGCATCCCGAACCTGCCCGACGACTCGGCCCCGGACGGCGACTCTGACGAGTTCGCGGTCGAGGTCCGGCGCGTCGGCACCCCGCCGTCCTTCCTCTTCGAGCCGAAGGACCACGTCGACCTCGGTGAGAGCACCGGCATCCTCGACTTCGGCCGGGCGACGAAGCTGTCGGGCCCTCGGTTCGTGGTCTCCCGCGGTGCGGGCGCCGCCCTGGAACGGGCACTGGCGACCCTCTTCCTCGACATCCACACCCGCCGCCACGGATACGTCGAGCACGCGGTCCCCTACCTGGTCACGCGCAAGACGATGACCGGCACCGGGCAGCTGCCTAAGTTCGAGGAGGACCTGTTCAAGACCGGCATGGCCGACCGCGAACTGTTCCTGATCCCGACGGCCGAAGTGCCGCTGACCAATCTCTACGCCGACGAGATCATCCCGCCGGCCGAGCTGCCCATGGCCCTCACCGCGCACACGCCGTGCTTCCGCTCCGAGGCCGGCTCCTATGGCCGTGACACCCGGGGCCTCATCCGGCAGCACCAGTTCGCCAAGGTCGAGATCGTCCGGATGGTCGACCCCGCGGACGCCGACGCCACGCTGGACACGATGGTCGGCCACGCCGAGGCGTGCCTGAAGGAGCTCGGCCTCGCGTACCGCGTCGTAAAGCTGGCCGCAGGCGACATCGGCTTCTCCGCCCAGCTCACGTACGACATCGAGGTCTGGATTCCCAGCCAGAACACCTACCGGGAGATCTCCTCGATCTCGAACTTCGGCACCTTCCAGGCCCGCCGCGCGAACATCCGGACCCGAGGCGAGGACGGCAAGCCCAAGCTCGTCGCCACGCTCAACGGCTCCGGCCTCCCCATCGGCCGCACCGTGGCCGCGCTCCTCGAACAGTGCCAGCAGCAGGACGGCTCCCTCGTCCTTCCCGAATCTCTCTTCCCGTACCTCGGCTTCCGCCGTATCTCGGCGGACGGAACACCGGAGGCATAACGTGCTCGTCGGCGTCTGCGACTTCCCTGGTAGCTACGCCTTTCCACCCGCCGGGTACGGCGGGATCGAACGATGGCTGTGGGCGGTCGCCGTAGGCGCCCGTGCCGCAGGCGCCGACGTACACCTCCTCGGGCCGGGCTGGCTCGCGGACCTGGAGCCCGACTGGGTCCGTAAGCCGGACCGCCTGGAAGACATCACCGCCGGATCACTCGCCGAGCGCGCGCTGCGGAGCGCCGGCTACGACCTCTTGGTCGTGGGGCACGAGTACCCCTCGCTGCCCGCTTGGACCCGCACCTGGAACGCGCTGGAATGCGACGTCGCCACGTTCCAACACTCACCCGTCTTCCAGCACACCAGCACCGCCTTCGACGGCAGGCGGTCACGCCTCTACTGCTACTCGCCCGAGATGATCGAGCGGTACGCGGACCACCAGCCTGTGCCTGAACTCGCTGTCCACCTCGGCCTGGACGAGGACGAACCTCCGGCTGTTGCCGGCAGCGACCTCGTGTGGCTCGGCCGCATAGATGAGGAGAAGGCCCCGCACATCGCCGTTCGCGCCGCCCAGATGCTCGGCCGCCGAATACAGATCGTCGGACCCGTCTTCGATGAGGCGTACGTGCGACACCACGAGCGCCTCTTCAGCGCGAGCCACGTGAAATGGGTGGGCGAGCTCGGCGGCCCCGCCAAGACCGCCGCTATCCGCGATGCCTCCGTCTTCGTCTACACCTACGCCCGTACGTATGTGGAGGCTGGCGCCGCAGTCTTCGGCGAGTCCCTCCGCGCCGGCACTCCCATGGCCGCGCTCACGTGGCGCGGGGGAACATGCGCTGAGGCGGCTCTGTGCGATCAGACCGGCGCGATCACGGTGGGCGACCCCGACCTGGACGACGAGACGGCCGCAGGACTCCTGGCCCGGGCGATACAAGAAGCCGAGGACCTCGACCACACGCAGGTCCAGGAGATTGGGATGCAACGCTTCGATCCAGCCCGCCACTTCACGGCGATGTCGACACGGCCATGCTGACGGACGGGGCTCGGGAGCACGCGCTCGGGGAGGCATCCTCACGGGAGGGCCGCTTACCTGCCGTGCTGCGACAAGTGCTTGGACCGCAATGGGAGTTCACTCCTTCTGCCGGTCGGATCACGATCGAGCACGCACACAGAGGCTCTCCGTATTTCCCGCCTCGTCGCCCCCCGTCGTGGGAGGAGCTGCTGGCGGTGCTGAAGGCGGGCTTCGCGGCGCAGGGCGTTCCGCAGGCCGCCTGTCTGCCCCTTCGGTGGGGCCGGGAGACCGAGCTGACGATCTCGGCTGTCCAAGCCCTCGACCCCCTCCTCAAAGCCGGGCGCCCACTGACATACCGCAGCGGCTTCCTGCCCCAGCCTGTCGTCCGCTTCACCGGGCGGCGTGACGCATCGGGTGACCTCCAGGACGGGTTTCTGACCTCGTTCGTCAACGTCTCCCGAGTCCAACCGATCCAGTGCCTGGACGAGTTCGGGACGATCTTGGACGGCTGGCTCAGCGTGCTCTCCCGCTTGGGTTTCCACGCGCGCCACATCAGCGTTCACGGCAAGCTCTCGACCTGGCGGCGCCGCCAAGTCGTAGGCATCACTCTTCGCTTCGACCACCTCGACCTGCCTCTCGGCGACATCGTTCTCCTTTGGAACGCCGACAACCCCGAGCGAATGGCGGTAGACCTCGGCACCGGGCTGGAACGCCTGGCCTGGGCACGGACGCGGCTTGAGTGGAGGGATCTCGTCTTCGGCAGCTTCGCGTCCCTCGTGCCAGTGGCGACACTCGACGCCGTTCGCACGGCCACCCTTCTCCTCGCGCACGGCGTCAGCCCTGCCGCGCGGGGGGCCGGCGGCATCACTCGCCGGGTCATCGGAGCGATCGACCCTGATGTGGCGAGGCTGGGCGTCAGCTCCCTGGTGCGTGCGTCCTACCGCTATTGGCGCCTTTTCGGCGAGCCGAATGTTCCATGGCCGGCGGTGACCATGGCGATCGAGGACGAGCTGGACAGCTGAAGAGAATTCCTAAATGAAGTGAGCCGCCTGCCAGGGCGGTCCTGTTGTAGCTCTCGTGGCTCATGCCGGGATCTGTGTGCAGTTTCGTATATTCACGGCAGGTGCGTAAACGCAACTCAACTGCCGTTCTCGGACCGGTATCGAACCATCTCTGAATAGCCACCGACTGCCGAGCCGTCCGGAAGTGCGGAGTTCGCTGGAGGCAGACAAGGAAGAGCACAGAAAGACTGGCCACCTGGGGCAAGGCATGTCAATGTAAATGACCCCCTTAGGGATCTTCGGGCCGCCTTCGCTCGCTACGTCGGTGGTCGATGGATCCATTTCAATTCACATGGAGGCGTACCTGAATCCGCATTTCCCGTTCGATCCGTCCCTTGCGACCGGCGCCCTTCCCACGTACTGGGTCGGCCCCCGACACCTAGCCGGCGATGACGGTCGTCTCTACGATGCCGTCGCGGACAACCTCGCCGGCTGCGGCTGGATGAGCCTGACAGTCGTTCGAGGGCGGCGTGAGCTCGATGAGCCGCTGGAGGACCTTCAGGTGCTGCGCAGCACGGTCCTGCACATCAGTCCCGACGCTCTTCGGTGGGCGCAGTGGGTGTTGTCGGACGAGCCGTTCTACCTCGGTGGGCTGCCGATCGCGTGGCAGGTCTCTGCCCGCTCGGACGCGAGCAGTCCGCTCGCGGACTGGTCCGCCTATTTCACCCGTGAAGTCCCGGGTGAAATCATCGCCGACTTTCTCCTCGCACTCGACGCATGCGGCCAGCCCACTGCTGCGTCCGTCGGACCCCGGGTGGTCCTCGATGCGGTCACCGCGCACGGTTGGTTCCGCGACGCAGAACAGCCCCAGACGGCGGCAATGCACCCCGCCTTCACCGCTCGCATCAGTCTCGGCGAGGTGCCGCCCTTCATCCAGGACGCCGACCCTCAGGCCCTGACAGCCGAGGCGAAGGAGCAGGAGGCGATGGGCTGGCAGGCGTGGGCCGAGCCGGCCATGGGAACCCCGTATCTGTGGGCTGCGTCGTTCAGCGCCAGCGTGCCGCACAGCCTGGTCGCCGCGTTTGCCACCTCGCTCAGCTCCACCGCACCGGTGCTGCGCCGAGTATTGCCAGAGAGCGCGCGGGATCAGCTCCTATGGGCCCCTTCCAGCTGAGCGTCCCCGCTCCGTGTGACTCGGGTGGTTGGTCACGGCTGGCCTTCGAGACCGAAGGTCTCGAAGGCCAGCCGTGCAGCCGGGTCTTGACACGAAGGAGCGCTGGAGCCTCGGCTGATGCTGACGTTCTACGACTCAGTGCCGCGGGCCTCCTTCAGAATGTCGATACTCTCGCGGTCCTTCGGCTCGGAACGTCGGTACTGGGGGTGGCCAAGGTCCATTTGAAGTGCGGCGTGGAGCGGGGCGGGGTATCGCGTCCGGTCTGACCAGGAGAGCGCCTGGTGGCTGAGCCGTGCCGCGGCAACCGCGAGAGCTTCTCGGTCGTAGCCGTCCCGCGTGTGCATCGGGGTGATCTCCCGCGTGGTCATGCTGTACCACGGCGAGTTGAGTTCGTTCTCCTTACGTTCGTCGGCGTTCTTCGATGCCTTTCCGGGTTTGGCCCGCCAGCGGGTCTTCCACTGCCCGAGGCGCTTCTTGCCGTAGTTACGGGGTTCGGTGAACAGGAACCACGGGTGGCCTTCGGGTCGGTCCTCCGAGTAGTACAGGTCACTCGAGGTCTTGAGCGTGACGGTCTTGCCGTTCTTCTGCTTCTCGGTGACGGCGACGAGGCGGGGCATCTCTGCCTGCGCGCAGTTCATGCGAATGATGCTGACAGGGTTCCAGGACTGGGGTAGTCCGCTTGCGGGAAGCCAAAGTCGCGGATCATCCGGGTCCTTTCCGAGGCCCTGCTTGTTGTTGTGAAGGCCGGGCCATACGCGGCGACTCGCGTGGCCATCGATCATCAAGGCGTAGGGCAGGCCGTCAAGTTCGTCGTGGAGTTCCTGGAGTGCGGTGCGGACGTCGTCGCCGGCCTGCGCCCAGCGTTGGAAGTCGCTGTCCCCGTTCTCAGTGTGAAGAGGGTAGTTGGCGGCGTGGAAGTTGCTCTGTGCGAGGGCGTAGTGCTCCCACTTCGGGTGGATGTTGCTCCAGCCGATCATGCGCCAGGGGCCGCCGGGTTCGGGGGACGGAATGATTGCGCTGGCGGTGATGATCCTTTTGGGTGCGCCCTTGTACTTGTTGTCCGTGGCCTGTTTGCGAATGTGGATGCCGCAGAACGCCATACGGGGCAGCGGGTAGGGATCGTCGTCGGGGTAGAGGGCCCGCTCGAAGCGGTCGTCGACGACGCCACAGGAACGGTAGAGGTCCAGCACCCCCATGTAGACGCGGTGGTCTTCGAAGGCCTTCGCGGGTTTCTTGATGATGCTGAAGGTCTTGGTGAAGGAGTCGTACTCGCGGCCGACGAGAAACTGGGATGGGACTGCGGCCTTGGCGAGCTCCCGCACGACCTGGTGCTTGGCATCGTTCTCCGCAAGCGCGGCTTTCACCTCGGCGGACTTCATGCCTTCGTGCTCCTCGCCGCGCACGGGGATCTCCGTTTCACACCAGGCGGCGAGGAGTACCCCGGGTTCTGCAAACTTACCGATGATCGCCTGGACGTCGGCGGTGCGCTGAGTGCCGGGGCCGTGCTCCAGCAGGGCTTCGGTGTTGCAGAAGACGGCTTCGATGCCGTCTGCGAGCGGGAAGGTGTCCTCTCCACCGGGTTTCGGATCGATGTCGTGGGGCTCGATACCGTAGGGGTGCGCGAGGCCGTGGATCATCCGGGTGAGGGTCTCGTCCCGGTACCACAGGCACAGGATACGGAGCTTCTTGTACCCGGCTGCCTGGATGGAACGGCGGATGCCTTCGGAGGAGGGCTTGCCGATGAGGTCGACGTACTCACCGTCGTCCTTCTTCTGCTTCTTGTCCTTTGCCTGGGTGGCCGAGGCGGGCTCGTGGGAACGCTTACCGAAAACATTCCCCTTCGATGTGAGGTCGAGCAGGGAGACCGTGTCGCCGCAGGTGCGCTGGACGTGGTCCCGCAACAACGTGAGGTGGTAGATGCCGGCGCCGGTTCCGACGGCGAAGGAGTCGGTCTTGGGCATGGTCGGCCTGATCGCTCCAGGCGGCGGTGTGAGGATGTCGATCCTCTTACCGTTTTCGTCCTTGGCATTCAGTCGGTTGCGCTCGTTGGTGACGCGTTCCTCGATGGCGGTGAGCGATGCCCGGTCGGCGTCCATCTTCGCCAGGATTTCCAACGCGTGCTTGTTGGTCTGCCGCAGGCCGCGCCCATCCAGGGACACGGACATGAGTGGCCTGCCTGTTCCCTGGTCCACGAGAACGGTGCGAGCGTGGATCACCGTGTTGTTGACGCGCCGGATGTGGACGTCGAGATTCAGAACGGGATTCGGCTCGGCCGTATAGGTGGCCATCTTTACCGATAGGCGAGACAGCGCGTACTGGACCTGGCTGCGGGTGGGGTTCTCGGGACGGGTTTTGGCCGCTTCACCGAGGTCGACCGGGTGAGCAAGGTCGGCGAAGACAGGCCCGATGGGCTGGTCCCAGGCGATCAGCTCGCCGGTGCTGGTCGGCCTGTACTGTACTGCCGCGACGTTTTTGGAGGGCCGCCAGTCGGCGGTCCGCTCTTTAATTTCACCGTTCGCCGCCTCGTACGACTCAAGGACTGGCTCCACCTCCTGGTCGAGGAAGGGCTTGGAAGCCAGCATCTTGGCCATGTGCCATTTCACCGCCTCATAGGCCCAGCTGTCCGGGCTGGCGGGTTTGCCGTCTTCCGGCTGGAGAATGTTCTCCGCAAGGCAGTGGCGCCGGGGCGTGGCGTCGGCTACCAGTCGGGCCAGGGTGGGCTGGTCCATGAACGGGATCTCGTCCAGCGGGATCTTTCGGATGATGCCTTCCAGGTAGGTGAAGACCTTCCTGAGGATCTCGGGCTCCACGGGATTGAGTGTCACCATGAAGGCCATGTACTTGTCCAGGTGGACGTAGCCATCGGTGATCTGCTGGAGCACGGTGACAGCGATGGAATAGGGAATCAGGAACGGGTCGGACTCCTGACCGTCCTTGGTCCGTTTTCCGTTTCTTGCTGCAGTGCTTCCCAGCTCTCGCCAGGCCCTGCGGATCGGCGAGTGGTAGTCGCCGAAGTCCCAGACCAGGGCGGTCATGCCGTCCAGGAGTTCTGAGGTGCACCGGATCGATGTCGTGTGTGCGGTGAGATCCCGCTGCGTGTTGCTTCGCCCCATGAGCAGGGGTACCTCGTCTCTCGGTCTCTCCTAAAGGGAGAGGAATACGGGTCGGATTCCACTACGGCAAGGCGGAGGCGGACATGGGCAGTTCAGAGCATCTCCTGGTCCAGCCCCGCATAGGTCAGGAATGCCTGAAGTGCTTGACCGTAGAGCTCATTCATGATAAATCGCTGCTCCGGAGTCCAGTCATAGTAGATCTGCTTGATGATCGAGGCCAGGTCAGAGCTGAACTTCTTGTCGTGGATGGAGTGGTCCACGATGTGGAGGGTCATGTCGGTCTCGCCCCGCCGGGCGCGGCCGGCGAGCTGGATGAGCAGGACGAGCATGCCTGCCACGAGTTCCTTGCGCAGGTCGTGGTCCATGCTGGAGAACCGGGCGGGGGAGCGGAGGATCTTGGTGAGTTGTTTCCAGGAGGCTTCGCTCGCTGTGCGCAGGACGGCCAGGGGCTCGTCACTGCCGCCGACGGGAAGGGTGTTGAAGCCGGAGGCGTTGACGCTTGCGTGGAGCCAGTTGGTGTCCTCGATGCTGAGGACGGGCCGGACACACAGGTAGATGTCGCGGACCGCCGAACGCGTGCCGACGACGATGTTCAGGCCCCTCCCGATCACGGCGAGAGGGGCAATGAGAATCTCTCCCCGATCTGGAAAGTCTTTGAGTTCTTCGCGGACCATCCGGTCCACGTGAGCGGGCAGGTGTTCCTCGTAACGCTGTTTCTCCGCCTTCTTCACAAGGAGGCAGATCCGGTGGTTCAGCCCGTCCGCCTGCGCCACTCCAGAGGCTAGGTGCGCCGCTTGCTCGTACGAGTTGACGGCGAGGATGACGCGGGCCCGTTCCGGTTCCCGCTCCTTCAGGTGAGCCAGGCGCTTGGCGAGCTGCTGCTCGTACAGACCCCTGCCAAGATCGCGGAGTGCCTTGGGTTTCAGCTCCTGCGGGAGCCCTCCGACTCTCATGGCGTCCCCGTTGTTACCCCGTACCGGGGTGGCCAAGGTGACGATGGACTCGGGGCGAGTATCGGGAAGCCACCAGCGGACCGGGGCATGGATGTGTTCTTTTACGGCTTGGGGCAGGTATGCGGTGGCGGACAGACCCATGACCGGGCGCTGTACGCCAGCGGTCAGCAGAGCGGTGAGGCCACCGAGTTCGCTGACGAAGGTATGGGGGTCGCCGCCGAAGGAGCGGGACAGGAGCTCCGCTTCCTTCTCCTTGTTGTCCATTCCTTTCACCTGGTAGCCGTGGATGGAGCGGCCCAGCATGGCCAGGGGATAGAGGGTGGCGACCGTCTTGTTCCGCATGGTTTCGAGGATCTTGCGAACCGATCCCAGGTCGAGGTATCGCAGGGTCTGCGCCTGCATGCGCAGCTCGTCCAGCGCACCGTCGAGCTCTCGGAGCACGGTGCGGGTGACCAACAGGTTTACCACGGCGGCTTGCCGATGCGCGTCGGGCACGAGATCGCGTAGGAGGGTGCGCATCGCGTCGCGGGTATCGGTGAGATGGTCTTGACCGCGCTGTGCGGTGAGGGTGGTCAGGGCTGTTTCGACGGCGTCCCAGTCGGCTCCTTCGGGAAGGTCGATTGCTTCATCGGGTTCAGAGTCGTACCAGGGGGCGGGCATGATCTCGTCGAGGAAGGCGAACAGCTCAGGTGAAACTTGCTCGCCCGCGGTCTGGTCGGGGAACAGGAGCTGCAGGATTTCGCGGTCCCTTGAACGGGCCAGGCGCCAACCGGTGTTGTCGCGGCTCGCGCCGTCGGGGCTGTCCGCCTCGTTTCCCGGGTTCAGCTTCAGCCCGCTTCCGGAGCACAGCCACAGCAGCAGCATCTCGGCCATGAGCCGGGCGTGGCTGACCGGCGCTACGAGCCCCATCTCATGAACGACGGGAAGATTCTTGGCATCGGAGTCGATCTCCCGCAGCGCGGTCACCCGCTTCCGTGAGGCCAGAGTGATTTCCGACGTGCAGCTGCTGATGGCGGTCGTCTGGAAAGCGTCGATCTCATCGATCACGAGCGCATCACAGGCTCGCAGCGTCATCTCCAGGACGCTGATGCCCCTAGTCCCGCGCGCCTTACCACGGAACTCCTGCCCGTCCAGGACGACGCCGATGCGTGTCTGACCTTCCAGCAGGTTGGCGTGGTTGGTGACAATGATGGCCGCGTCGGCGGCCTGGTAGAACTGCTGGAACTTACCGCACACCGGGGCGAAGGAGCAGGTGAGCCGTGTGGACCCCGTGGCTGCGGAAGTCAGCGAGGTGCAGTTCTCCTCACCGTACGGATACAGGGTGGGCGGGTCCATCAATGCCCGCTGCGCGCATCCGGTCGACAGAAGCCCGATGTCGGTCCTGGCACGCCGGTCCCACTCGTCGATCTGCGTGGAGGAGCCAAGGGCTGCGTAGTCCATGGCCCGGCGGTGCATGCTCGACGGAGACAGCAGCGGAGTGCAGTGAGCGGGCTCAGGAAGATGCTTTTGCCGGTGCAGGTAGGCCAGGTCGTTATTGATGTCCCAGGCCATGTCCAAGGTCGCGCGGACATCGGTGACGGCGAGTGCAATTCGCCGGTCGTTCATCGCCGCCCAGGATGCCAGGACCCGCACCAGGACCGTCTTGCCGCTCCCGGTGGGGGCGTTGAGGACCTGTAGGTCTCCGCTCGTCAGGTTGAGTTCTGTCAGGGCGCCGTCGGCGGTCTTCATGCTCTCGAAGAAGCGCTTGAGTACGCGATAGAGGTAGGCGACGCCCTTGTCCTGCCCGCTGAGGATCTTGGCGACGACCAAGAGTTGCTTGACCGTCGGCGTGACCTCGTCGCGCTGCGGACGGGTGTGCACTTGCGGCAGAACCTCATGGCCCGGTGCTTCGAAGAAGCCGGGAGTCTCCTGGATATAGATTTCCCTGCTGGTCGTTCCATGGTCCTTGCCCAGGTAGGCCGTCCGCGTCTTGAGTGTTCCCGGGCCGGCGAACGCCTGCGCCTTTGGACGCTTGCCGAAGGTGAAGAACGGGCCGGTGACACGCTGCGCGTAGGCGAGGAAGTCCCCTCCCATACGGGGAATCACCGCGTCCGCCAGATGCGGATCTCCGACCGGTAGCCGAAGCGAACCGCCTGACCTGTCTGCAAGGTCGGGATCGGGAGCCAGGGTGCCGAGCAGCGTGAGGACCGCGGCCCTGAGTTTCTTCGCGTCCGTCCATTCTTGAGCCATCAAGATCATCACTTGGCGGATCAGGTTCCGCTCGGCCACGGGCAGGCTTGCCCATCCCGACCATGCCTGCGGCTTGCGGTAGGCGAAGAACGTGGCCTCTTCGAAACCGGCCAGGACGTGCCCCTCGTCGTCCTTGCGGGGAAAGTAGTGCGCGGCCAGCGCGAGTGCTCCTGCCAGGCCGGCTTCCTGCCCGGTCATCTCCCCGCTCACGCCCGATCCTCCTTGGTCTGCCTGATGATCATCTCCAGGTAGTCCGTTGCGGTCATCGCTGCCTTCATCTTGTAGGTGCGGCATACTGCGTGGAGTTGGTCCACCTGTTCCTGGCGGTGGTCGGGCACCACCAGGTACTCCGCGCCGCCCTGATCGCCGCCGTCCATGTGCAGCTTGTTGACCAGGTGATTCGGCCAGGTGTAGTCCTTGAAGTCGGCAGGAAACCGTGGCTTTTCGCTACCTTCGCCGGTGATCCACAGGTCACACTGATCCCCGTTGGGCCACAGGTGAGACGACCAGATCGTTCCCTCCAGGGCTGCCGCGGCGGCTCGGTGAAGGGCGAGCTCGGGGAGGCCCGGGATAACCGTGTAGCGCCACACGGGCCGCACCAGTGCGAGGCAGTCCGCAGTGGGCTGCGCTTCCGGCACGTGCGGCACGGCCCCGGTCCATAGGCGCGCGAAGCGTCCTGACGGAACCCGGCATTCAAACGTCGGGCTCAGCACCGGTGCTGTCTTCTTCCGAGCGGTCATGACGAACTCGTACGACGCTCCCGTCTCTTCGTGCCAGGGGTACAGGCACCGCACCCTTCCTCGGGTGCGTCCGCCGGTGCGGGAAGCCGCTACCTTCATGGGCCACTTGCAGGCGGGGCAGGGCCACCACCAGCCGTTGTGTTGCGCGTGCTGGGGGATCGGCTTGTAGAAGTCGTTCGACCGGGACGGCAGGTTGAGTTGCGCGAGGTTGCCGGTCGGTGCCGTCGGGCTCTCCACCAGTGTGGTGCGGTGCCTCTCGTAGAAGGGGCCCTTGATCGAGCTGAAGACGGCTTCTTGGCTGTACTCGTCGTCCAGCTTCGGCTTCGTCACCTGTCCGGCGAACTTGCCTACCTTCTGGGCGGCCCGCATGACGCGCTGGGCTTCGTGCCGGAAGTCGAACCCCTCCTCGGTGGCCACGCCCTCGCTGTCCATGAGGCGTACGCCCGCGAGGGCCTTGCCGTCGATCCAGTCGGGCAGCAGCCCCTCCAGGGAGCCGGCCCGGTCGCCGGTAAGCCTGCCCATCAGTTCCTCGAACCGGATCAGGTGCCCCGGACCGCAGGCAGCCATCAGGATGCCGTGGGCCTCCATGAGACGGTCGAGCCGTCTGGGCCCGTCCAGTTCCTCGTTGGCCATCGCGTGCTCACACACGGCGAACGCCTTGACGATCTCCAGCAACGAGTGAGTCTGCTGAATGTCTGTTGTGTCCTCAGCTTGCTTCACGGGCCGGACCCTACTGCAGGGCACTGACAATGGCCCCGAGAACGCTTAGCCAGAACTCTCGCCGACGCCCGCGGTGCCGATTCCGGGATACAGGCTCCGGTAGGCGTCAAGATGATCGGCGATGTGGCGCTGCCCCGAATCCGTAAGGAACCACCGGTACGGCCCGTGAGTCACTCCGTCGGGATGCCGCAACACAATGAAGCCCCGGCTTGGGCTCCGTCCGTCAGGGCTTTGCCCCACCGCCAGGTAATGCGGCCCACGCCCGGCGAGACTGCCGTCTACCCCCTGCGTACCAGCGCCCGCGACACGGACCACGATCTTCCAGAGCCACAACGACAACAAGGGCGGGGGCGGTCCCATCTCGCGGGGAACACCAAGCGCCGTGCGAACCACCGATCGCCCGAGACGGGTCATCTCCACCCGGGTACGAGGCAAGTCCCCGAGCCCGTCGACATAGACGCGGTCTCGGTACACAAAGATCAGACCGCGCCGCTCCAAAGCTGCCACGGAGGACCCGGCACCGGGATCGTGCACCCCAGCATCGCGTAGCCGCTCCTGGATGCGGGTGTAACCGACTGCATCGGAGGAGGCGGAAAGCGCCAACGTCATGCGCCGCCATTCGGTTGCCGGCCGTCGCTCCGCACCCAGATGGCGGGCGTGGCGCTGTTCTTCCTCCGTTTCCTGGTCCTGTTGAAAAATGCAGGTCAGATAAGTTCGCTGCCGGTCGTTGAGAGAACTCCAGGCGTCCAGCGATTTGCCAGACGGCTGACGGGCGCGTCGGACAGGAAGCAGCGGAAGAGGATCTTCCGTACGGCTGCGGCGCCAGGCGTCCATCACCACCCGGTCGGGAATCCGATAGACCTGGGCGAGCATGCGCGCCACCCGCCCAAGGGTCTCCGGGGACCCCCATGCCCAGCCGCGCACACGCCTGCCACGTTCCAGATCGCGGATCTTCTCTGCGTCGATATGCAGGCCCCGTGCACCCCGCTTGCTTCGTAGAACCGCGGCGACCTCTTCGGTGCTCATGCCCGCGTCACGGCGCAAGTCGGCCAGGCTCTCAGTACCGGGGTCGCGACCTGTCAGGACCTGCGCATCGCACTGCAAGACTTTCAGGAGCCGACCGAAAGCCCGGTCCCCGACGGCCCGTGTTCCTGCCTCCCAGTGACGTACGGCACGCGGAGTGACTCCCACAGCTGCGGCCAACTCTTCAACGCTCATGTCTCTGAACAAGCGCTGATGCTCCAGGGCCTGGGTACGTAGGGACTGCGCCATACCAGAAGCAAAACGCAGTGAACAGTTCACCGCAACTGCTCTGGCCGCCAACCTTGGACGGCGCCTGCTGATGGGCCCTAAAATTGGGCGACGAGCCCATAAACCGCCCGCCTGGGTCCACCGTGCCCCACGCCAGGAAGCCGGGCCTCCCCTATGGGAGGCCCGGCTTCGTACTGATCAGGCTGGATCCAGCATCGAGTACTGGCACGCTCCCGCTCCGGCAATCAAAAGTCCGCTACAGACCGGAGTTGCCAGATGGCACCGCTGGGAGATGGCGCTTATTTGATCTTCCCTGGCTACGATCGCCGGGACCCTCTCTGGCCCCGGTCACCCCCTCGTTGGGTCAATATGTGAAGTGGCCTTTCGCTAAAAGGTGTAGGGGGTGAAGGGACGCACCGGTTCCATCTGGAGGGCGAGCAAGCGATCGAACTCGACCCGTTCGTCCTTGCTCATAAGCTCGACGGCGTTGCCCAAGGTCTTCTTAGCGAGCTGGTTCATGAACGGAGCGAGGAACCGGTTCATGACTTCTGGGGCGTCGTACACTCCCCGCTTGTACTCCATGTAGCGCTCGAACTGCGCATGGAACTCGAAGAATTCTTCGCGGTTTGCGTGGAGGGCGGTGGTCTGTTCCTCGTTGCTGAACGGTCGCCCGTCGCTGTGGGACCAGGTACGGGTGTCATCTCGGTACGTGAAGTCCGAGTCGCAGAGAAGGGCGACGACGGAGGGGTTGACTTCCAGTTCGGCCATTGGGGTGTGCAGCTCCTTGCGGGGTCGGTTGGGATACATCAATCGTCTGGAGAATCGCCGGTTGGGCTAACCGGCGATCGTCGGCTATGTTGCGCCCGCCTCCCCGGGGTCAGTGCCGACGGCTGGAGTGGCTCGCCGCCCGGGCGACCGGTGATGCGGCGGGTGCTGCGGCCGGGGTGCCCCGGCTGCCTCGGGTGGGTTTGACCTGCGGGTTTTCGGGTGCGGCGGGCAGGTGAGCGGTGGCGCGCAGGCGCCAGACGAGGACGTCGCTGATGGAGGTGGCGGTGCCGAGCTCGCGTCGTTGGGTGGCGTCGGCGAGCAGGGAGGCCGGCTCGTGTCCCGCTTGCTGGGCGTCGGCGAGGGTGGCGGCCAGAGCGGGCCAGCCGGGCTCGGCCTGGATGCGTTCGGCGAGCTCTGGCAGCATCTGACGCAGGAGGTCGGCTTGCCGTCTCCGGATACTCGGTGCCTGACGCTGGCCTCGCCGGCGGAGGGTGGCCATGGGGTGGGCCGCGGCAGCCTGGTACGCGGCACGCAGGTGTTCGGCGGTTTGCTGGGCCGCGGCGGCCTGCTGATGGTGGTGCCTCTTGGCGTGCCAGTTCGCCACGGTGATGGCGAGGAAGACGGCCATGTCGATGACCATGGCGGTGGTGGCGCCGTCCTCGCCGTGACTGAGGGCGGGGCCGCTGTGGACCAGATCGTGGGCGGCCTGGCGAAGGGCGCGGTCGTGCCCGCGTATGGCACGGACGTGGGAGCGGGCGGCCCGTTCGAACGCGGAGGCTGCGTGCTGGAGTTCGGTGCGGGTGTGGGCGGCAGAGCTCTGGGCGAGCGCGTCCAGGACCTCCCCTGTGGCGGCGATCTGCGCTGCTGCCATCCCGTCGTCGCCGTGATCAATGATCAGCAGGGCCTGCCAGGTGGCAGCTGTGGCGCGACGTCGGGCGAACGCGGGATGGGTTACGGGCGGCAGGGCGGGCCGTGCCGTCCCGGAGCCGCCTTCGGGGACAGCCTGCGCCCGCTGGGTCCAGCGTTCGCGGATGCGGGGCAGGGACAGGTCGGGGGCGAGGGTGGAGCCGGCGTAGAAGACCGGCTCGTTGTCCTTGTTGCGGTCACCGGGCAGTGCGACCTTGTAGCCGAGGAGGTCACCCGACGGTGCGATCCGCTTACGGATCAGGACACCGCCGGCGGCCAGACGGTCGAAGAACTCATCCGTGGAGGCCGCGCCGGCTGCTGCGCCGCGCACGGTCTCGCGCAGCTCCTCCCGCACAGTGCGCTCCCGCCCAGCACGTTCGGCTTTGTGGCGTTCGGCGCTGGTGGGGCGTTTGGCCGCGGTGCCGTCGCCGGGCGTGACGCGGTGCAGGCCGTAGTCGGCTTCGATGAGGCGGGCTGCGGCCTGTGCGCGTTGGCCGGAGCGGTGGTGGTCGGGGCGGCGGCCGTCCTCGCGTACGAGGGTGGCGATGATGTGGATGTGGTCGTCGGCATGGCGAACACCGGCCCATCGGCACCCGGCGCTGTCTGCGCTGCCGGGGTCGATGCCGGTGGCGGCCACGATGCGGCGGGCGATGTCGGCCCACTCCTCGTCGCTGAGGATGCGGTCGGTGCCCGCGGCTCGCACGGAGCAGTGCCACACGTGCTGCTCGGGCCGCTGGTCTTCCCCGAGCAGATGCAGGGGCTGGTCGAGGACCCGCTGGAGGTCTTCATTCGTGGCGGAGGGATCCCGACCGGGATCGGGTGCCATGCCGTCGTAGGAGGCGACCAGGTGCGGGTCGACGTGCTCCTCCCGGGTGCCCGTGCCGTAGAGGTAGTTGAGCAGCCCCCGGGTGTTGCTGCCTTGCTTGTGGATGCGAGGGATCAAGCGGCCTCGCCTTTCACGCGGGAGATGATCCGCTCGACGGCCGCCTTGGTGGCGGTGGCCGCACGGCGGACGTCAGCGAGGGTCTCCTCGACGTGGGTGGCGTCGCCGCCGGAGTTGAGGGTCTTGGTCATCTGGTTGAGGTTGCTGCCGGCCCAGCCGAGTTTGCGGCCGGTGGCGAACAGTTCGGTGAGGACGTCGTGGTCGGCTGCGATGGCGGCGGCGGTGCGGGTCTGGTCGCGGGCTGCGGCCAGGGCGGAGTGCGCGAGGAAACCGGCGATGCTCATGCCGACGGCGTCGGCGCCGGCCTGGATGACGGAGTGTTCGCGTTCGCTGAGGCGGACGCTCTGGGCGGGACGCTGCTTCTTGTCACGCGGACGCGACTTCCCCCTGGCCCGGCGCTTGCGCCCGGCCGCGCCTGGCTGCGATCCGCCCTCGGTCGCAGCCTTCCCGTCCGGCGCCCCCTGGCGCTGGTCGGGCCCCGCCACCCCTGGGGCGGGGTCGGGTTCGGACGCTCCCCCGGCGGGGGAGTGTCCGAACCTCCAACTTGCTCCGTCTGAGGCTGGGGTGGGTCGTGTCTCGTTCTGGTGGTGGTCCGGGCCGGTGGTGCACGGATCCTGCATGGAAGGCTCCTGATGGGAGGGGGGAATGAGCGGATCGGCCGGCGCTTGGGCAGTAACCCCGCGTCCTGCTGGTGCGAGAGGGGGATCGCGGGGGAGTGCTGCGCCTGGCATGGCGGCGTGAACGTGGGGCTGTGGTCAGGCGGAGTCGATGGTCCGCGGATCCCCGTGCCGTCGTTTGTGGCTGACCGGATATCCGGTCAGGCCGTTGGGAGGCTGGTCTTGGCGCCCTGCTCCGCGGCTAGGAGCGCCTTGAGTTCGGTGAGCCGGTCCTCGGAGATGGTGAGTTCGGCCTCCCGGATGGCGTTGCGCAGCACGGCGCGGGTGGCCGTTCCGTGCACTGCGACGGCCTCGCGGCCGATGGCGAGTAGCTCGTCCATTTCGGCACCGGGAGGGCGGCCGTAGCGTTGCGCCGCGGGGACGTCTTCCTCGTGGGACGGCTCGACGGGTTCGGGGGCGGGTGCCCACTCGTGCAGGGGGAGTTGTTTCCTCACGGATCGGTGAGCCACAGACTCGGGGGGAAGGTCGGGACCGAGGTGTTCCGTGGCTTCCTCGGTCTCGGAGGCGTAGTCGGCTCCCGGTGGGCTGTGTCGGGGCGTCGTCGGTTCGACATGACGCGTGGCGTGCCCGTCCGGTGTGGAAGCGGTCCAAGGCGATGGCAGTTCGATCGTCGCCAGTGCTGTCGCGTGACGGCGAACGGCGAGCTGTTGCAGCAGCACTTCACGTTGGCGCTGGTCGATGCCCACCGAAGCCTGGGCGATAGCCCGTGACAGCCGCCGTGCAGTGCGCCGGCCTCGCCAGCTGGTGCGCTGCTTCTGGGTTCGCTCCGCAAGGCGGGCGGCCAAGGCGACGGCTCTGCTGGTAGCGCGGTCGCGGGTGATCTGCGCGGCATCTCGATCGCGTTGGGCGATACCAAGGCGGGAGAGCAGGCGTTCGCGTACTTCGCGGCCGACCCGGGCGAGGACGCTGTGAGAGGCGGCCTCGGGCGTGCGGATGCGCAGTTCGATGCCCATGGCCTGATGCCAGAGCAGTGCGGCCATGACCGGTCCTACGAAGGCCCGCACCGTGCCGCCGACCGCGCCCGACTCGGCGTACGCGGGGATCACCTGCACAGCGGTGATCACCCAGGTGAGGATGCCGGGCAGGCCGGGGGTCTGTTTGGGGCCTTGGAGGTTCTGCCGCGCGAGCAGCGCCGTGGCGAAGAGGGCGAGTTCGGCGGCGGCGAACATCGCGGTGCGCTCGGTGGTTCCGTTCATGTCCAGGTAGTCGGCGGCGAACCGCCAGCTGGTGTCGGCGCTGTAGGCGGTACAGCCGACCGCGGCCAGTGCGGCGACCCTGACGGCGGGTGTTCCGGGCTGTCGCTTGCTGCGGTTTCGGTTGGTGAGGCGGTAGATCAGCAGGCCGACCAGGAGCATCGTGCATGCGGCCAGGAGAGCGGTAAACGCGAGCGACGTCGGGGTCCAGCGCCCCAGCGCGGGCAGGGGGAGTGGCGTCATACAGGAAGTCTCCAAAGGCCCGCCGCGCCGTGTGGGCAGGCGTGGGCGCAGGCGGGCGGTGTGAGGAAGCGGTGAGGTAGGGCGGCGGCGTGCGGTCAGACGCCGGACTGGCGCCTGCGGTCTGCGCCGGTGAGGACGACGGTCGTGGTCATCTCGGCGAGACGGGAGGCGACGCGGTCGCCGACGGCGTCGCGCAGCGCGGCGGTCGGCAGGTTGGTCGTGATGAGGGTGGGGAGCACCTCGGTGTAGCGGCGGTTGATCAGCCGGTAGGTGATCTCCTCGGTCCACTCCGACTGCTTGGCTGCGCCGAGGTCGTCGAGGATCAGCAGTGGGCAGCTGCTGAGAGAGGCGAGGTCTCGCTCGGCGTCGTGGCCGGCGCGTGGGCGCAGGCGGGCGTACAGGTCAGCCGTGGTGGCTGCCTCCCACCGCAGTCGCACCCCGGCGGTCAGTAGCGACCGCACCGCGCCGTATGCCTGATGCGTCTTGCCGGTGCCGGTGGGTCCGGCGATCAGCAGAGATGGTCCGAGCGCGATGCCGCGGGTGCCGCTCGGTCCGGGCCGCGCGGCGAGGGCCACCTCGTCGACCCAGGCGGCGACCTGCTGGTGGCCGGCGAGGGCATGGCGGTAGCGGGGCGGGATGCGCGCTTCGGCCAGTTCCAGCGCGGTCACCCGCTCCGAGGGGGCCTCATCAGGTGCGGCGGTTGCGTCGATGCCGCGGTCGGCGAGGATCGCGCCGAGGCGGGCGGCCAGGGTGCTGATGCGCTGCGGTTCGCGGCTGGTGGTGGCTGTGGTCACAGCTGGCCTCCGTAGGCCGCCTCGACGTCAGCCGGAGCCGGGTTGGTCCACGCCCGGGGTGGGGCGGCAGTTGCCTGCGGAGCGTTCATGGCCTCGTTGACCAGGCTCGGCAGCAGGTTCGCGGACAGGCCCTTGGCGCGCATCCGGCTCATCCCGGCGCGGATATGGTCGGGTGCGAGGCCCTCGCCGAGCAGTTTGTTGACCACCCGGCCGAGGTGGCCGAGCACGTCGCTGGGCGGCCGGTGTTCGCATGAGGCGACGTATTCGCCGACCAGGCTCTTGGCCGAGACCGAACCCGAGGAAGCCTGGGGCGCGGGGGCGCTTGCGCCCCCCACCGGAGGTGGTGATCCTAGATCCAGGATCCTAGGTCCTAGATCCGGACCCTGAGTCCTCACCGCACCCTCCTGTCGTTGTGGTGAGGGCTCACTGAAATTGCTCTGACCTGCGGCTTCCTCGTTCACGGGTGATTCGCTACGTTCTCGGGAGCCCTCAGGCTCCCCTCCGTGAGGGCTCCCGGCCTGTTCACGGAGGACACCGTGAGCGGACGGGGCAGTCTCGGCCGATCGACCCTCCTGGTGGCGCGGGCAGGCCGGGCAACGGCTGCCACTGGGCCGGTTGATCTTCTGATGGCGAGCCCAGGCGACGATGTGCAGGTATCGCTTGCCGTCGGCGCCCTCGTACCGGCAGATCAGACCGGCACCGTCGAGCTGTGTGAGGTCGTCCTCGACTTCCAGCGGGCCGTGTTCGGGGCGCAGAGACCACAGGGCGCCGGCGATGACGGCGGCCTGGTCACGGAAGCGGCCGTGGTCGTCTGCCTGGGTGAGCAGGCCGAAGAAGGTCCGCTCGGCATGGACGCTCACTGCGGCGAGCGACTCGGAGATGAAGGCTTCCGGCTTAATGGTGCGTATCCGCGCCATGCCTATCGCCCCGCCTTCGTAGGCAGAGCACGGGAGTTCGGCGACGGGTACGCGACTACGGCCGCGAGGGCTGTAGCTTGTTGGGGCATAGACGGTTCCTCACCCGGTGGCGTTGTGGCCGCCACCGTCTTGATCGTCCAAATTCGGTTGATAGGGGATTTTGAACCCCCGGCGTTGGCCCGCCGGGGGTTTTCATGTGTTCGACCCCAGGGGTTCCGGGCGTATGGCCAAGACAGCCACACCCTCTCCGCACAAGTCCAGCATTCTGCCGAGAAAGCAAACAGCTCTCGGCGAACGCATCGTGCAGGGCTTCCCTAAAACGATAGACCCGAATTGGCCGCTGACCTAGAAGCGGCACAAAAGGGGCAATCGGTAAATTGCCCTCTGGAGGGCCTTGATGGGTGTGCGTTTTGGCCGGGCGATGCAGAGTCCCACGTGAGAGGCATCGCAGACGCCGCGCCATCAACGCCGTTCGAGGTATTTGGTCAACGGCGGATTCCAGGCTATGTTGCCTCGCTCGCGGGAGTCAGGGGACCAGATCTGACAAAAATGACGCGCAACATAGCAGCAGATCGCCGGTTACCCAAACCGGCAATGCAGAGCTACAACTGACCCATGCCTGAATGCCCTCTGGGAATTGGTCCGGCCGGCGTGCTGACCGCCCGCGCTATTACCCGTGCCCGCACAGCGCGCGGATTCGCCCAGCGCCAGCTGGTCGAACGGGTGACCACGCTCGGCCGCCCCATGACCATCACGATGTTGTCCCGCATCGAACGCACGCAGCGCCGCTGCGATGTCGACGACCTCGTCGCCATCGCAGCCGCCCTCGACGTCTCACCGCTCGCTCTGCTCGCCGAGACGAGTTGGCGGAACGAGCCCTCATAGCGCTCCCCGGGTGGGTCAACACCCGGCAGGCGCACCGTACTTCACCCCGCCCCATACCCAAGTGATCAACCGGCGCGTCATAAGTCGCACCAGCGCGCCAGAGAAGGAACTTCCTTGCGCCGAGAGGCCATGCCCCCTGCCCTGTTGCCCTTTCGCCTCCGTACCGCGAAGGAGGCGATCCAGCGTGGCTGAACAGCCAGGCACCGAGATTGCGCTGTCCCGCCTCTACCGCCCCGACGAGGTGGCCGCCGTGCTCGGCTGCTCTGCCTGGTGGGTCAAGGACCGGGCCCGCCGTCGCCAGATCCCCTTTGCTCGCGTGGGCCGTGCCTACCGCTTCACCGCCGGCCATCTCGCCGAGATCATCCGCCTCCACGAGGAGCGACCGACCACCGCTGCACGGCCGCCGGCAGCTGGTGCCCCACCTGCGGCAGCCGCTCGACGGTCCGGCGCACCCGAACCGGCTGCACCATCGCCTCGCCTGCGCGCCAGGCCGCCGCGCCGGTCCAACCGATCCGAATTCGACACCGCCGCGTAGGACCCCGAACCGAAGAGGAAGGAAACGCACTTGGGTTTCGCGGAGAAGCGCGGAAGCTACTGGCGTGCCCGATACAAGACCGCTCCCGGCAAGCACCTCACCGTCGTCGACGAGCATGGCAAGGCGATCAAGTTCGCCACCAAGGGTGAGGCTCAACGCTCGGCGGGCGAGGCCGAGAACAAGTACCGACGCGGCGACTGGCGCGACCCCGCACTGGGGCAGGAGACGTTCGGCGACTACGCGAGCCGCTGGTACGGGGCCCAGGATCTGGCGGCCTCGACCATGCAGAACTACAAGCGCCACATCGAGGAGCACCTCCTCCCCGACTTCGAGGACCATGCGCTCGCCGGCATCCTGCGTTCGGACGTCGACCGGTGGGAGAAGAAGGAAAGGGCCCTGTACGCGGCCTCCAGCGTCAAGACCTGGCGCTCCACGTTCCACCTGATCTTCGAGGACGCGATCGACGAAGGGCTGATCACGTCCAACCCGGCGACCAGGCGACGCGGGCGGGGCAAGCGCGCGGGCCGCTCCCGTGGCCGGGGCCCCGAGAAGGTCGTCACCGATCCGCTCGGCATCGTGCTCATCGCCGAACGGGCTGCCCTGCTGTCCGGGCGCGACGACGAGTTCGTTGCCGTGATCCTCAAGGCGTACACCGGGATGCGCTGGGGCGAGATCGTGGGACTGGAGACCGAGTTCGCCCGCCCCGGCGCTGTCCGCGTGGAATGGCAGCTGTACGAGCTGGACACGGGTGAGATGGTGCGCTGCCCGCCCAAGGACGACAGCTACCGCACCATCGACACCCCGCCCTGGTTGTCAGCGCTGGTCGCCAACCACATCGCCCGCGCCAAGCCGACCCCCTGCGCCTGCCACGGCAGGACGTACGTCTTCTGTGGCCACGGTGCGGCGCGCACCGGTGGACACCACGGTGCGAAGCTCGTGGACGTCGCCCGGCGCGCCGATGTCTCCACGGGGACGGTGTCCAACGTTCTCAACCACCCCGATCGCGTGACCCAAGCCACCCGCACCAAGGTGGAGGCGGCTATCGCGGATCTCGGGTTCATACGTGGGGGCGCGGTAGTCGGGCACACCGCGCACTGGCGCCGGAACGGCTTCGCTACCTGGCTCTTCACCCCGGCAGTCTCGGGCTGTTACCCGAAGAAGGCGCCCCAGGAGGCACGACCAGTGCCGTTGGTTGGCGAGCCATGGCCCGGCATCCCGGTCCGCGGGCGCAATGCCTCGGCACGGGCTGACGCGTGCTGGGCCCCGATCGCCAGGGGGCTCACCCCCCACGGTCTCCGCCACTCCCACCGGACCCACATGGAGGACGTCGGCACGGAGAAGGTCCTCATGGACGAGCGCATGGGCCACATCGACGGCTCGGTCTCCGCCCGCTATGCCCACGTCACACCCAGCATGCGGAAGCGCCTGCTGCTCGCCCTTACCGAACAGTGGGACGAGGCACTCGAGGCCCGCCTGGAGATGAGCCCCCGCTCACCGGTCCGCGTATTCGACGCGCTCCTGCGGGCACGCCACGCGGCGCTGTAGCCACAGGCAGGTGGGCGTCGTGCCCTGTAGCAGGGCACGACGCCCATCGAGGACGGTTCCTCGGTGGATTGGGCCGGGATGACATCGAGGTTCGGGTGCTTCTTTGAACAGGTGCACCAGGTTGCCGCCGTCGAGAAGTTCGAGCCGTCCGTGCTCGTTGGCGAAGGCTTCGCTGCGCCGCCCGAACCAGGAGGTCGTCACCAGAATGCCCTTGGCGGCTCGTTTGTGTTCCACGACGCCGGCGAGCGCGGACACCGTCTCGAACCGCACCACGTTCTTGATGCGCTTGGCCGGATCGCACCCATTGGCCGCCCTACTCCTCGCAGTATCCCCACAGTCGACGGCGTCAGTTGGTGTTTGTAGGGGCCGCCCTGTTCTGATCGGCCTTCGGCCGTTCACCTGGTGCTCGGTGGAGTCGGCCACGGGGTCCCGTGGGCAGAGGCGTCGAGGACGTCCCCCAGCCGGAGCCATGCTGTGGGACCTGAGTAGGAGGCGGGACTCGACGCGAAGCGTTCCCACGCCTTGTCGCTGCCACCGAGCGCATGCATCACGACGGTGGTGACGGCCTTGTGCGTAGTGCTGTAGCGGGAACCTCCGCCCACCGTTAGGGCGGTCCAGGCGGGAAGCGCACGGATCAATTCCGGATTGATGTCGGGCAAAGCGAGCACCTCTCGTGCCCATGCCTCCCGGTAACTCGGGGAACCGCCCAGGCGGCGCCGGAGATGGGTGGTGATATCCATCAGAGCGGCCTGGGGCGCGGAGTGGCGGGCCAGCACGTCGGTGAAGGTGGGCTTCGGTCGGGAGGAACCTGAGGCGAAGGCGAGAAGCGCCTTCTCGACCAGCTCGTCGTTACCGCCGTGCCGCGTCAGATAGTCCTCCAGCACCTCCCCGGTTGCGCCGGAGAGGTCCCGCACGGTGACGGTGTTCGGATCGCCAAGCGCGGTCTTGCGGCTCGCTGCCGAAGGGTCGCCGATGATGCGCACGATCGAGGCACGGGTCTCGGACAACTGTCGCTCTTGGTCCAGGGCTGTGTAGCCATGGGCCCGGGTGTACGGATTCGGGCGCGAGTCCGCCAAAATGGCACGCACCCAGGTCTCCACCTTGTCCGTCACGGTGGGCAGGTGCACCAATGTGGAGTGAACCCAGCGTAGGTCGGACTGAGCTCGGTGAGCCGTGGTTTTCTGGGGTTCCCAGAGCTTCAGGGCTTCGACGCCCACCTCCGCGAATCGCCGGCTCAGGGAGCGCAGGAGTTCGTCTGGAGAGCGCCAGGTGTGAGGCTCGCCGTAGCGCTGTTTGGCCTCTGCGGGGTTGAGGATGTATCGCCAGTTGCTCTTCGCTGCGTTTTCCACCCACGAGGTGGTGGCGTGCTCGCCATGTTCTCGGAGGTCCGCCACGTTGAGGATGTATTCCTCAACGTGGCGGAGGCTTTCGGGCTTCAACGCGCTGAGCTCATCCCCAAAGTGGGAACGTACCTGCTGCTCGGAGGCGCCGTCCCTGGACATCCGACACACACGGGTGAGCAGTGAGCTGTCCTGGAAGTGCGCGAGATCATCTTTCGCGATTTCTTCCAGGAGGCTTGGCTCGACGTCCCAGGGGATGGTGCCGAGCAGGTGCTTGCGGATGACGTGGTCGGCATCGGATTTCTCGGCCCAGGCCACAAGCTGTCGGTGGCGCGTGGTGTGGGTGGACACCACCTGTTCCCACATCTTCTCCCAGGCGTTCCTTTCGGCCATGTATGCGTCCCACCAGGCGGTGAAGTCCTCTACCTCGCCTTGGCGCGTGGGGCGGGGGAACGTCGGAAGAAGATCGAGGGCCGTGGCGAAAACCACGTCGTGCACATCCGCCTGCCGCAAGATCATTTGTGCGGTATCCGGCTCCTTCAACAGCTCCGGATTCATAGGCTGACTGTGAGGTCCGCGCCGTCGTAGTTCGGCCGCGATCCCGTGGGCAACCGGGTCCGTGCACCCAGCGCGACCAAGGCTGCCGAGCTGCGGCACGGAGCAACGACGGAGGGCCTCCATGCGCTGCGTTTCGGTGCACGAGGGGTTGGACAGGGCTGCGGAAGCCAGTTTCATGGACCCGCCCCAGCACGGCTCAGTCGTTCGTCTCAGGTCTTGGTCGATCGCAGTCTGGAGCAGCCAATCCGGGGCGCCGTCCCTGAGCGCTCCCCCCAGTAGCGCCAATACGAGGTCATCGCGCGCGACGCCCTCCGACAGAGCACGTACGTGCTCTACGGCCGCACGTGTTGGAGGGGACTCGGGCCCTGACTCCGCGACGACGGCGCGAAGGAACTCGACCGGAAGCCCGGCGCGCGGCCCGTTCATACTCACAGCAGCCCCCACAGGTATCGAACCGTATGTCCGCCATCGTGCCGGACAACACTGACAGTTGCGGTCGACAGCTGAAAGGCCATGCACGGATACCTGGAATGACGAGATCTCGTTGATGGGCATCCGGCGGCGCCGTCGACCTGGCTCAATAGGGGCATGGAGACCGGGGAGTGCTGGGCCTACCGAGCCAGGCCGAAGGAACTGGGTGGCGCTCTGCGCCAGGTGGAGATCGTCCGGGTAGGCGCCTCGGGCAGAGCCGGGCGGGTTCACGTGCGGTTCCTGGACGGTGATGAGACCGGGCTCCAGGAGTGGGTGAGCGGCGGCTGTCTGGTCACGCCTTGGTCCGACGTTGAGCCGTTCCGGGTGGATGATGCGGCCGAGCTGGTGCTGGCTGAGGCATCGAGGGAGGTGCGGGGGAGTGCTGAGTTCGAAGCGGCCCGGATGATCCTGGGCTTTGTCCGGCCCAAGGGCCGGCTGCGGCTGCGCAAGGCGGTCGCCGACGCAGGTGTCTTGGAGTTTGGCCATCTCGACGAGACGGCGCCGCTCGTCGGCGTGGACTCTGTCGAACTGCGGGGCGATCCGATGGTCTACGAGGACCGCAACGGCCTCTGCACGCTCGGCTGGCCGGTCACCGAGCGGGTCGCCAAGCAGGCTGCACAGCGCCTGGCCGAGGAGATCCTGCCGGAGGTGGACCGGCGGCAGCAGGCCCTGGAGGAGGAGCGCGGCCAGTCCTCCTGGTACGGATATCGCCGCCGGGACGACCGCAAATTGGATGCTGAGGCAGCCTCCCTGCGCACGGTCCGGGAGTGGTGCGGGCAGGAGAAGGCGGAGCGTTACGACGAGCTGATCGCCCTACGCGCCGAAGTACTGCGACTCGGCGAAGTGGGTGAGCGGGCCGTGAAGGCGCTCCGCGACCGCGGCCATGGCGTCATCGCCTCCACCATTGAGCGCGACCTGGGTGTCCATATCTCCAGCCTTGGTCCTGACGTGCGTCGTTGAAGCCGTTACGCCCCCGCTCGGGTTCCGGCCTGGTCGGTACGGGCTCCGCCGGTGGTTTCACCTTCTCCGGGCGTTGTGGGTGCCAGCCGGCGAGGAACGGCCGCAACTCGTCGCCTGTCGGCTCCGCATGGAAGTTGCGGGTGCCGAGGCCCCTCCCGTTCAGGGTGGGGTCGAGCCGGTCGGCCTCCGCCCTGCCCCACGCCGACCATTCCCGCAGCCGCTCGGCCTCGAAAGGGTCCCCGGCCTGGGCGGCGGTCTCGTCCAGGGCGATGCAGAAGGTCCGGATCTCTCCGGCGGCTCGCCACTGCTCCAGGGCTGTGCCGAAGTGTTCGGCCCGGGTGGCATCCACCGCCTTGATCGAGGCCACGCTGACTGCGGCCTCCCACTCGCGCTGAGTGCGCTCTCGCTGTTCGGCCTCCTCCCGGCGACGTTCAGCGTCCTGCCGCTCCCGTTCCTGCTGCTGCCGGCGCTGCTCCGCCTCACGATTCAGCCGTGCCCGCTCCTGTTCCTCAGCGCGGGTCTTCAGCGCCCGAAGTATGGAGCCGATCTGTTCCTCAAGCGGCTTCTTGGGAGTGTCTGCCCACTCCTTCTTCCAGCCGTAGCTGTAGTTGTCTTGCTGGGAAAGCTGCAGCTCCAGCTCGCCGGAAGGCTCGAACCGCCGCGCCGGTACGACCCGCTGCCAGTCGTACGTGCGACGACCCTCCTTCTTGGGTACATACCGGACCTGCTTCTGGCGCTCCTTGAAGCCGATCTCGAACGTCCTGCCATGGACCGTGAGCAGCGGCCTCGGCTGCCTGCGCTTCTTGGACACCGCGATCTCCCCATGGAGAGGAAGAACCTGCTCGGTGAGAAGGCGGAGCAGAGCCAGCACCCGGGGGAGCACTCCGTCGGAGACCTCGAAGGCGCTGTGGTCCGCAGTCACGGCGGCGATGACGTCGTCCACGTCGGTGATCACCCGACTGCGTGCCAGGCGGATCCGGTTCCACTCCGTGTCGTCCTCGCCGGTCACCCGCAGCAGCCCCAGGAAGAAATCCCCCTTGGCCCGCCCGCTGTACTTCAGGTGGAACCCGGCAGGCGCACACTGACGCGCGGCGTCGAAAGCCCTGCGGTATCGGGCCCGCACCGCCTCGTCCGGGTCAGGGATACGCAGGAAGCGCCCGGCCTGCTGCACCTCCGCGATCAAAGCCGGCCCGACGGCTACCGGAGAAGGCCGTGGGGTTTTGGCGACGCTCCGCGCAGGGGGCTTCTGCTGAGCAGCGGCCGTCTGCTCGGGGCGGTCCGATTCCGGCTGCCCAGGCTCGGGGTTCGCCGGTCGGGACATTCGTGGTGCTGGCTCAGGCCGGTCCGGGTGATGCCCGTGCTGGAGGTAGAAGCGCCCGGCGTCGGTAATCTCCGCCTGCCACTTCCCACCCGCCTTGGGCATGATGATGTGCCCCCGCTCCTTGAGGGCCTTGGCGGTGAGGGCAAGTTCAGGGGCGTCTGATGTGACGGGGTCGACACCCTCCCCGATGCGGGTGAGGAGGACGAGCTGGCGATCGTTGAGCGGTGACCAACGGTGCATGTGATGGTCGTACCGTCAGAGCTAATGCCGGCACAAGCTGTGCGGTGAGCTCTGCTCGTCGGTCGCTCCCTGGGAGCCGGATCGAGAACGACTCCCAAACGGCTCCCAAGATCCCCTGGAAACGAGACAGGGCCCAGATTCTCAGTGAGAATCCGGACCCTGACCTGCTGCTACACCGTCGGGGTGGCGGAATTGGCCTTTTCGTTTCGATGCGGTCGGGACAAGATCGCTAGCTGGGCGGTTGGTGTCGCTGCTGGTCAGGGGGTTGGGCTGAATAAGTCTGGGGCGGCATCGGACTCAGGGAGGGGATCGGCTCCCAGCCCGGGGTGACACGCAGTAGGCGTATCGCCAGCGCCTCACCCCATCCGGTTCCGTTGGGCTTGTTGGGCCGCGTCGAAACAGGATCGGAGGTCTGCGGTGCCGTCAGCCATCCTGGCGCCCTCTTTTCACCAGCCGGTCTCATAGCTCAAACAGTCCGTCTCCCGTGTCCGATGCCGCCCTCAATGGCTTGGCCGCCTCCGGGGGGACGGGAAGGATCCCCGCCGTGGTCAGGTCCGTCACCGTGATCAGCGGGCTCGTGCACACGTCATCGAGGAGCGCGGCCTGTGCAGGTTCCTCGCGTATGAGCAGGCCCAGGACGTTGAGCAGTCCGAGTAGTTCAGTGGTCCAGACGGGGAGCCAGCGCTGAGCGACCACGTGGTCCAGTTCGAGGCGTCGTTTACCGGCAGGCTCCTTTCTGCGGTATCCGAACCACTTGTCGAGGACGTTCATTCCGGACACCTCGTACTCCCGGACTGTGCGGGGAACCGGGCTGATCCGCCCGGCGCCGATCCACAGATCCTGGGTGACAGGGTCGTACTCCAGCTTCTCCGGCATCGCTTCGGGATCGTCCGGGATCTCCTCCACGCACCGGGGGCGGTCGCGCGGCAACAGCACTCTCCCGTAAGGGCGTCCGGCCGCATCGTCGGCGTACCGCTCGCCGTAGGTATGCAGCCACAGAACGCGTCGACCGATGCCGACTGCTTGCTCCCACAGGCGCGAATCGGCTGTGAGGGGTATCCGCGCGCCAGGGACTTCCAGGTCTTCCTTGAACCGCGCGGAGTAGTCCGGGTGTGACGCGACTGCGGCGATGTAGGCCAGGAGATCCTCTGGTGTGAGCGGCACGCCGAGTCGCTCGGTGAGCAGGGAGAGCAACCCGGGGGCCAGGTTGGGCAGCGTAGCGGCCGCGTTGCGATAGAGAGGTCGGGCGCAACCGCTTCGGTTGTTGTAGTAGTCCATGTCGGTAATGAGGGCGCTGAAGACCAGTCCCGGTCCGTTGATGACCGGGTGGGCGTTCTGCTCGACGGTGTAGATCTGTTCGTCGCTGCGGACTCGCCAGAGGTCGGCTCTGCCTCGCTCCATTAATCGGCTGTCCGGCAGGACGTATTGCCGGTCGAACGACCGGAACCCGATGCGCACCGGTTTGGCGTTTGCCCTGTGCTCAGCGGCAAGCGGTGTCCGGCCATGAGAAGCGACCCCTGGCAACGGTGGGAGGTTGTCCTCAGGCGTTCGCTCCCCGGAGTCTCCCAGCATCGCGCGTCGCTGCTCGGTGTCGGCTGCGAGGAAGCGTCGCCATCGATCCTGAAGCGTCTCCTCGTCCGGGGCGTAGACCCACATACGCCCCGGGGTGACGCCGCGTGATGACCACGGCATCAGGTCTTTCAAGCTCGGGCTGGACTCCCACAAGTCGCTGCCGGGCGGCAGAAAGGGGTCTGTGGGCCCCGATGCGCAGTAGCGCCATTCTGGATCGTTGAGCGTGAGGGCCGTCAGGCGTTCGACCTTTTCGTGGCGGCGTCCGAAGACCTTGACGTGTCGTACCTTTGCGGTCTTCCGAACCGTGGGCGGCCGGGGGCTGTCCCGCCACCGTACGAAGATCGCGATGCACAGTTCCTGAGCGACCTCGGGGAAGATGCGGGTCGCGACGTCCGCACGGTGGCCCTGTGGGGACAAGTCGATGATCCACCCCTCGTCGGCTGTCTCCCGTAGGTAGCGGCGCATACCCGCGAACGCCGGCCCTTTGAGCCATGACTTCGGCGTGATCAGCGCAACTACGCCGAAGGGTGCGTCGTCGTGTGCATCGAAAACCTTCCAGGTGGCCCAACGCCAGAAGTAGACGTAGAGGTTGGCGATCTTCGACTCGTATCTGCCGTTGCCCGGCTGTCGGAAGCTGTCCAGCGGGGCCGGGATACCCGCTTCTGGATCACCTCGTTCCACCCATTTGCCGGCGCCCCGGCGCACGGCGTCGTGCGGCGGGTTGCCCATGACGACCATGACGCGCTCGTCTCGCTTGACGTGGTTGGCCTGACGGCGTGATTCAGCGAGCGCCCGGTAAGTGTGGGGAATCCAGTTGAACTCTGCTGTCGGACTGTCCAGGGCATCTGCCACCAGCAGCCTGAGGCCCGCGGCAGGGGCCGCGGACCCGTACTTCTTGAGCATGGCGTGCATACGCAGTTCTGCGACCGCGAACGGGCCGACCTGCATCTCGAATCCGACCAGCCGACGCCCGACCATCTCCCGCAGGCGCGGGCCCACGGCTCCCGGGCCCTCGTCCTCGGCAATGGTTCGCGCGGCAAGTTCCAAGGCCGACAGCAGGAATGTCCCGGTGCCCATGGCTGGATCAACAAGAACCACGTCGGGGGAGGCGAAGCCGGACGGGATACGGAAGCCATCCCGCCGCAGGACGTCCTCGACGAGCCTGGCCATCGCCGAGACGACGCCGTGCGGTGTGTAGTACGAGCCTGTGCGGATCCGCAGGTCCGGATCGTAGATATGGAGGAACTGCTCGTACAGCAGGAAGTAGGCGTCTCCGGTGCCGTCGTCCAGTACTTCCCATCTGACCGCGCCAATGACCCGGAGCAGCGTGTTCAGTGTGGTGGACAGTCCAGTAACCGAGTCTCCGGCAAGGACATCCAGCGCCTGGCCCATCAGGGAGTGCTTCTTGCCGAGCTTCGAGGCGATGCCGCGCACGGTATCGCCTTCGAACACGATCCCCTCGACCCGGGCAAGCAACAGCGCGAACACCACGGCCTGGCCGTACTGTTCGATGAATTCGGCGTCGCTAGTCTCCGGGAAGAGCAGATGACGCCAATCCTTGGCGAGCGTCGTGAAGGTCGGCGGACGACGTCGCTGCTTTTCCTGCGTGATCGCCTCTCCGACTTCCTCCGAAAGCAGTTGGCAGAGGCCGGCGATTGCTCGGATAAGTTGACTCGTCGTCCGGGGTGTCTGCGGCTCCCACGTGAGGAAGTCGTACAGCACACGGGCCAGCGCCCCGTCTGCTGGCGCAAGCCGGTCGCCGGAGGTGAGGACCGAGCCCCTCATATGGGCTACTTCACCGACCCGTTGGCCGTTCTGGTGGACTGAGAACTCGTTGCCGTCGCAGAGCAGTACGTTGTTGAGCAGCCGCAGCTTTCTCCACTGCTCGGCGTTGCGTCCTGTGTAGACGGACGGGTCAGCCTGGGTGCCAGGTTTCTTGAGTTCGATGTAGCCGACGAGAGCGCCGCCTACCTTGACCTCGTAGTCAGGACGGGCGCGCAGGTCGACGAGCGGGACCTCGCCGGTGAGAGTGACCTCAAGGCCCAGGCCATGGCACACGGACCAGACCAAGTTCTCCAACGGCCCCCGAAGCTGATCCTCCTGCCATCCACTGCCTCTGAGCTTGGGCGTGACCTCTGCTCCGAACGCGGACACAGCGGACTGAACTGCCTGTTCGTAGCTGTCATGGATCCTGCGTCGGGAACTCATGCCGCCCCCATCCCCATGGCGGCAGAGCTGGCCGACGTCAGGCCAGTGCGGTCACCTGCCGCACCCTGCTCCCCGTCGGAGCCGGACTAATTTCCGACCCTCGCTCTCAATGACAGTACGAAGGGAGCAGGGGCGCTTGGAGGGTGCATGCGGGAGCGCGTGGAGGCACGACTGCACGCGCTCCATGCGCTGGCGCACGCTGAAGCGCAGCGACAGTGCCGAACGTCCCAAGCTCCCCTGCTGAGGCGCCACTTTCCGGATGGCGGAGGGAATTCCGTCGCCCACGTCTCGACATCGTTTACCCGAGGAAGGCAGATTCAGGCTTCTGTGCTGGGGTGAGCGGCGGGAAGGCTACTGCCAGGCGGGGGATGGTGCCGCAGTTGCGCCAGGCGAGACGGCTACCAGGGCTGCGCGATAACGCCGAAGGAGCGCTGCTGGCAGGCGACGGCGCTGGGTGGGGCGGCCTGCCGTCCACGTCACGAGTCGGTGAATACGGCGACGTAGCGGAACTCGCCGCGAGGTCCGTCTTGCAGTGAGTACGGCTGCCAGTTGAGGGGGTAGGAGCCGTGCAGGGCTCGTGTGTTCGACTTGTAGTCGCCGCCACCCCAGAGGAGTTGGCCGGCCAGGGCGCGGCCCTCATGGATACGGAAGTCGCGGTCCCGGGTGGGCTTGCCGCCTGGCTTCGGAGGCGTCCACAGGCCAGCTGCGTTGGTGATGAGGAGGGCCAAGCCGTTCTGGTCGGGGCGGTTGCCGAAGCGCTCAAGCCTGGCGATGTCGGAGACGAAGCCGAGCCTGGCCAGGTCGGTGGCTGCGTACGACTTCAGCGCGTACTCCTCCGGGACGGATCCGGCTGCTCCAGTCCAGTTCGCCGTGAAGTACTTGAACTCGATGGCCGTGCGGGCCGAGGGGCCGATGCAGAGCAGGTCGAGGTACTCGGCGCCGGCGGCGTCGGGTGCGTGCTGGCGCACCTCCAGCCTGGACTGGATCTTGGGCGCCAGGTCCCACAGCACGCGCGCGAAGCTGTGCTGGAGGTCCGCCTCCGAGTGGAACACCGGCCGGTCTTGCCGGAGCCGGGCCATGACCTCGGCCAGCGGCATTTCTCCGGCTAGCAGAGGCTCGGCACTCATCGTGGCCTCCATACCCCATGCCGCTGCTCTCGCTGATTTGTACCGCGCATGCTTCCCCCAGCTGCCGACGTATCCGTCGTGGCGACCGTAGCGCCGACACGGGGACTATCTCAGGCGTTCCGCCCGGCAGGGCCGTTCCCACCCGGGAGCCGGATTTCGAGAACGGCTCCCAAACGGCTCCCAAGAGAGCCTGGAAACGAGACAGGACCCCGATCCTCAATGAGAATCAGGGCCCTGACCTGCTGCTATACCGTCGGGGTGGCGGGATTTGAACCCACGGCCTCTTCGTCCCGAATCACGGGCACAGCGATCGTTGAGGCCATCTACGCACGTCAGAGGTAGTGCAAGGGTCGTTGGCGGTCGCTGCCGGTCGGGCCGGTTGCTGTACTTCGCTGCTGTACTTCCGATGCATCACCAGGAGAACGCCGAACCCCGCGAGGACTGCCCCGAATACCGGCGCTTAGCCGGCGCCCCGCCGGGATCCACCCGCCGGTATATGGATCGCTGGACCCTAACCCACTACAGCTGGCTCGCTCATGAGTTGAAACCGGGGCGGCGGACACCCTTGTGGATGTCCGTCGCCCCGGTTGTGACATTGGGCCTAGCGCCTGCCCGTCATCTCACCAAGGCAGAGGGCAGACTGGTCTTCTCGCGTGTCACGGACGATCCGGAGAACCGGAGATCGGTGCGTGACCGTCGGTCTCGGTAGCTGGCCGCACGCCCACGGCGCAGTGGTAACACAGGTACTCGATCTCGTCGTGCCGGTACCACTCATGCGCGCCGCAGTCCTTCGAGCCCTTCGGGAAGAGCCGTCCGAATGCGGAGGGGAGGATGCCTCTCGCTCTTGTGCGCCATCTGTACTTGGCCATACTGGCTCATTTCCGTATCTGTCGAGAATGGCTGGGGTCACGTCACCATGAGAAGGCCCAGGATCCCAGCGCACCCAATCCCAACCCTGCCCCGACGATTTCGCAACCACCGAAGAAGCACGCGGCACCGGCTGCTGCGACCCCCAGTCCCCCCAGCCCCCACTTCGCGTAGGTGCGTAGGTGATGATGAGCACGGTGGTGCTGTCGGTTGTTCCGCCCCTGTGACTTCTTCGAATTGCTGCTACGCGATCCCCTGCTGCCGCGGGCCTTTTGTTCCTTCTTGATCTTCTGCTTCATCGCTTTGGGCGTGCTCGGTTGCCGATAGAAGTGCTCAAGTTCGGTATCGGACCAGTCCTTGAACTCGCTGCTGCGCTGGTTACCTCGGGCCGTGCGCCCGTCCAGATCGAGCCCGTTCAGCGGGTCCTGGTTGGCGTAGTCGTAGGCGTTGGAGCTGCCACCGGGAACCGGGTCGGTGGACAGGAAGCGGCCGGTGGTGGGGTCGTAGAGGCGTACACCCATGAGGGTGAGGCCAGTGGGGGTTTCGTCCGAGCGTTGCTTGCCACCGAGCCAGGCGTAGCGGGTTGCGATCTGGCCGGCCCGAGGGTTGCCGTATTCGTCAGCGTCCAGGACGGTGGGCGCGACGCTGGTGTCGACGGGTAGTTGCATGGTGATGTCGCCGTGCAAGTTGGCGAGTTGGAGGATGGTTCCGCCGGTTTTGGTTGTGGTGGCGGCAATGTTGCCGTCGAGACCATCGACGTCGCGGGTGATGCTGCCGGCAGTGTCCTCAGTAACCCAACGGGGAATGTCGGAGGTGGAGTCGTAGTGGTTGACCTTCGAGCCGGTCTGCGTCCAGGTGCCGGCGTTGTTGCTTTCGGTGGTGTAGGTGCGAAAGCGCAGGGCGGAGTCGATGGTCCAGGTCTGCCGCTGGGTTCCAGCGGTCTGCTGCTGGGCCAGGTCGTTGGCGTAGTACGCCAACGCCGTGCCGGGTTTGGCGGAGGTGCGGCCGAGGGCGTCGTAGGTGTAGCCGGAGTTCACCAGTCGGTCTGCGGTGTCGTAGGTGTTGGTGACGGTGGTGCCACCGGTGGTGGTGCAGTCGGCGTTGGGGCCCGCAGTGGCGGTGTTCAGGGTCTTGCGGTTGGTGTTCTTGTCGAAGGTGTAGCTGCGGGTTGTGCAGACCGCGTCGGTGCCGGTGTCCTGGGCCTGGGTGAGGCGGCCGATCTTGTCGTAGGTGTAGTTCTGCGACGCGGTCACACCGGGGGTGCCGGTGTGCGTGGCCCACTGGCCGTTAATGGTTTCGGTGATGCTGTCGGAGACCAGGACGGTGCCGTCGCCGTTGCGCGTGTAGGTGCGCGTGGTGGCCTCGCCGATGGGGTCCTGGTTCTCGGTCATGGTGTAGCCGCCGGGCAGACCCTGCGAGGCGAGGTCGCCGTCAGCGTCATAGGTGGCGGTGATGGGGCCGGCGACTGAGTCGGAGACCTTTGTGGTGATCCCGCGCGGATCGAGCGCGGTGTCGTAGGTGTACGTGGTGGTCGACGGCACTGTGTCGGTCACCGTCGTGGGCCGGTCGAGTGTGTCGTACTGGGTGGAAGTGGTGGCGCCGTCAGCGTCGGTGTACGACATCTGGCGGCCGAGCTGGTCGTACGTCTTGGTGATCGTGCCGCCGGCCGTCGAGGTCTGGGTGAGCACCGCCCCGGTTGCGGTGTCGTAGGCCGTGGTCACGGCGGGCACCGCAGTGCCCAGGCCGCCAGTGATGGTGACAGTGGTCGGGCGTCCAGCACCGTCGTAGCCGGTGGTGGTGGTGCGCGTGACGCTGTTGGCCGTTTCGGTAAGGACGGTTGGGTCGCCCCACACGTTGTACTGGGTGGTTGTGGTGGGGAGCTGGGTGGGGTTCGTGCCGCCGCCAGCAATTGCGGCTGCCGGTGCGGTCTGGCAGACCGTGTCGGCCCACTCCGGCCTTCCGCCGCAGGGGGCGCTGCCGGTGCCGGTGTAGTAGGTGGTGGTAGTGGCGCCGGCGTCGGTGCCGGTGGAAGCGGGCTGGGTGGTCTGGGTGACCCGGCCCTGGTCGTCGTATGCGGTGGTGGTGGTCAGCGCCAGGCTGCCGGGATCCTTCGTAGTGCTGGTGGGCAGGCCCTTGACCCAGTCGTATCCGGTGGTGGTCACCCTTGGGTCAGCGAGCAGGTCAGGCCATGCGCGGGCTTGGGCGCCGGTGGTCTGCTTGGTGACCTGGTTTTTAACGGTTGCGGTGCCGTCGGTGGGGCGGCCGGTGTCGTACTCATTGAGCGTATGGGCGCGTGCCGTCACCCCGGTGCCGGCAGTGGCCACAGTGGTGCTACCGCTGACCAAGTTCGCCGCTAGGGCGACCTGGTGCAGGGGGCCGTAGGTGTCGGTCACGCGCTGGCCTGTTGCGTCGTACACCGATGTCGTGGAGAGCAGTTGGGCGCGTTCGCCGGCGGACAGGGCGTTGATGCCCAGGTCCGTGAGTTCGCTCTTCTGCGCTGTGGTGGTGCCCAGAGCCAGTTCACGGTTGCCGGCGTTCAGGGAACGGATCGTGTTGCCATACCGGTCGTATTCGGTGGCCGTGATGTGGTGACCAGGTTCGGCTTTGTTTACTTCTTGGGCGGAGGCATCCAGGTAGTGGAGCGTGGCGCGGGTGTAGCTGCCCGAGTCGAGGGTCGTTCCGTCGTTGGAGGCGGGGACCTGGTCGGCAGGGAAGACCGCGGTGGCGTCGGTGGGCAGATCACTCTGACCCCACGAGGCTGTCGCGGTCGGTCCGAGGTCGTTGGGTGCGCTGGTCCCGGTCAGGGGCACTCCGTAGACGACGGTGGTGGTGGCGGTTCCGTTGGTGGTGCTGGCGCTGCCGGGGGCCAAGGTGGAGCGGTAGGCGGTCAAGAGCATGCCTGGTCCGGCGGTCGCGGCGGTGCCGACCTGGCCGTAGGTGAAGTTCCACGGCAGCAGGGAGTGATCCTGCTGGTAGGTCACGCGCCCGGCGCTGTCGTAGGCGTACTGGGTCTGGGTGTTCTGAGCCAGCCGTGGATCCCACTCCTGCCGCAGGCTGCCGCCGATGTCATACCGGTACTGCGCCACCGTGGTGGCCGTCGCGGAGGCCGCGCTGGGGGCGGTTGCCCACAGCTTGATGGACGAGACCTGGCCGGTGTAGTCGCCGAAGTCGGCGGAGGTGGCGCTGCCGGTCGCGGTCGTGGTGGTGGCGTAGGTGAATTCCAGGACCCGGCAACCCTTGATCGAGGGATCCGCGTCGCAGGCCGCCAGCGTGGTGGCCGTGGTGGCGGAGATGATCCGCTTCGGGCGGGCCAGAGTCTTGCCCCCCAGCACGACAGCCTCGGAGACCACCTTCGTGGTGGAGTTCGTCAGCCCGTCGAGTAGCGAACTACTCACTGTCCAGGTGGTTGCCGCAGCGCCGACCTTGGTGAAGGTCGTCACCGTGCCCCCCGTGTCGGACAGGGTGAAGTCACCTGAGGCGAAAGCACCGGTCAGAGTCAGGTCCTCGGCGCCCGTTTCCGGAACCCAGCCGTTCTGGCTCGCGTTCGCGGTGAACTTGATCGTCGAACCGTCGCTGATCACCACGTCGAGCGAGGTGTTAGAGGTCTTGCGGATCTCGGTGTAGTCCGAGTTAGTGGTCTCGGCCGTGGTGCCGGACAGCCACTGCGTGCCGAAAATCGGCGCCTGCCCGTCCAGCCCAGCCCCGGCCTGTGGCGATCGTGAGGACGAGGTGCGGCTGACCGTCATACCGAAGAACGACGCGTCTGTGCGCGACAGCGTGTAGTCGCCCGTGAGCAGGTTCACCGCGCCCGGGCCGATGCTGTCAGTGGTCGCGCCGTCGGCAGTGCGGTCGACGATCACGCTGATCGGGTCGGAGGAGACGGCGGAGTTGTTCGGGCCGGTGAAGTCAGCCCGGACCTGGACTGTGCTGTCGGGGTTGACCGTCGAGGTGGCGTTCCAGGTCAACTGCGGGCTCTTGCCGCCGGACAGAGCAACCGGCCAGGACTGCAGAGCCGTACCGGAGTTGGCGACATCTCCTGCCGGGACCGGAGTCCAGGTGTCGGCGTCGCCGCGACGCCAGGAGAAGGCGACGTGGTCGTACTTGGAACTGTCAGCCTCTGCGGTCAGCGGGACACGGGCGGCGGTCCGGGTGCCCTCGTCGGGGCTAGTCACACCGCCCGGTCCGACGTGAAAGGTGTAGGACACGGACTCGGACTTGTTTTCCGCCTTGTCCGTCGAACGAACCTGGAGGGTGTTCGTACCGGCCTTCGTCGGATTGATCGCCACGACGACCGGAGTCGCGCTCCCGCCCGTGCTGATCTTGGTCCAGGTGGTGCCGTCGAGGGACCACTCCACACCGCTCTGGTCTCCAGCAGGCGGGGTGACAGTGAAGTTGCCAGATTGGCCGACACCCTTGACCCAGGCACTGCTCGGGTAGTCCGTCGAGGTCACGGACGTGGGCGCGGAAGGAGCGGAGGTATCCACGGTGAACAATGCGTAGGGAGACCAGCCGAGGTTGTAGTGCGTGCCGTCGTAGGAGTTGGTGTGGAACTTGTAGGTCTTGCCGTTGGTAAGCAGCCCGGCCGGTACGGTCACCGACGCAGGTTGTCCCGCCGGTACGTAGGGCGACACCAGGAGGTTGCCGACCTGGGTGCCGGTGGTGTTGTCGAAGATCTGGAAGGTGCCGTCAACCTTGTCATTGTTCGGGTCGGCGAAGGTGTCGCGCAGGGTGGGGGTCAAGGTGTTGACCTGCCAGGTACCGGTGGTGTCCTTGAAGAAGGGCGGTCCGGCCTGCTGGTCGGTGCCGGTGCGCGGCCGGTAGTTGTAGGTGACGACCAGCTTCGGCGGGTTCGTGGCCGCGTTGGCGGAGTTCACCCGCTTCCACTGGGCGATGACCGTTTCGCTGGAGGCGCGCAGGCCCATCCCGGAGGTGGCGTTCTTCAATGACGCCCAGGTCTGGGCGAGGGTGGTGACGTCGGCGTTGATCCATCCGTCGGGTGCCGCGGTGCACGACGGGTTGCCACGGGTCTCCGTCGAGGTGGCGGACTTGGTGTGCCAGACCGGCTGTGCCGGCCACCGGGTGGAGGTAGATGCCTTGTCGACGTCCCACACCTCCCACGGGTACGCCGCACAGTCGACGTTATTGCCCGCGTGGAAGTCCCACAGGCTCAGCTTCGCGTTCGTCACCAGGGCATCCGCGAACGGTGCGGTGTTCCAGGTGATGAAGGAGCGCGCTGTGCGTGGCGTGCCGTCGGTGTTCGTGGTGCCCGGGTTGCCCAGGTCCAGCTCGGTGTCTGTCGACTCGTCGACCGTGACGCCTTGCTGTGCGTAGGTGTCGAATACGTTCCCGAGGGTCGCGGTGGACGGGTCCACCGTGACGGGGAACTTCGTGGAGGGGTCCGCCAGGAACTTGGTGTCCGGGGTGAAGACCAGGTCGACCGAGCCCTTGTGCGCGACGACCTTCAACGCCACCGGCGCCTGGTGCGTGTGCAAGCCGGAGACCGGATCGACCTGCGCGTCCCACATGGTGGGGGCGGGCATCACGGCCTGCTTGTTGTTCTTGGCGTCGGTGAACTGCAGACTGCCGTCGGCGAGCTGCTTGACGCTCAGGCCCTTGGTCTTCAGCGGCAGCGTATAGGCGAAGCCCCCTGCGGCGGGCCGCTGGGCGATGTCGACGAACTGCTCGAAACCGGTACGGGTGGCCTCCACGACCAGGTTCGCGCCCGGAACGGCGTTGACGTACGTGGCGCGGGTCCCGCTGAGTGTCGGCTTGGGCAGACCGCCCTTCCACTGGAGGGCGATCTGCTGATCACCCGCACCCAGCGTTACCAGGTCACGAGCGGGCGCGGTGCCGGCATCGGTCAGCGAGCGGGCTGTGGTGCCGCCCCCACCGGCCAGCTTCAAACCCCGCGGGTGGGCCTTGGGCGCGATGCTGCCATCACCGTTCTGCACCAGGTCCAGATCGACGGGCCGCCACTGGCCGTTGTCCTTGAAGCGGATCGGACCGGCAGAAACCTCCGTCGTCAGCGAACCATTCGCGTTCACCCACGTCGTGGACGTCTCCGTCCGCTCCGCCAACGCCTCTACCTGCTTGCCCGACAGCCGCGCCGCGACTCGTGCGGACGGAATGTCCGCCGCTGTCGTCGCGTAGTGGCCGGCTGTCTGTTGCGGAACGGGCGTCTGCGGCGCGGCTACGGCTCCGCTGGTGCCGTCCAGCATGGTGACGGCCATCGCGACCGCCACGGACACGGCTATGCGCCGCGTCCACTGGCCCCCCGGATTGGGCCAGGCGTTCCCACGCCAAGCCCGCATCCCTCTGGCTCTCATGTGTCCCTACAGTCTGTGACGGGTCCATGACTTGGACCATTCAACGCGAACCGTAGCGGGGACAAAAAGATGCTTTGAGCTGCTAAAAAGGACTTGTTGATCTTTACGGGACCCACACATGCGCAATCTTTGCCTACTGATGGGAACCGTCCTACGCGGCGAGGGTGTACTGCCCATCCAGTGGACTGGTCAATGGCCCGGCCGGAGTCCAAACACACGACCCGCCGGATGATTTGAAGAGGTCTTGCACCGGTGCCCGATGGTCGCATTCCCCCTTCCCGCTGCTAGCGTCTGCCTGTCTTTGACATGACACACAGGGGGCGCCTGGGCGCGCCAGAAGATCGAGGCAGGTCGTTGACTCGTAGACATCGCCGGTCGGGGAAGTTTCTGCCGATCGGCATAGCGGCCACGCTCATCGCGGGATCCGTGGCGGCGATAGGGACGTTCGCGTTGGCGGATTCGTCCGGCAGCGCTGCTCCTGCGCTGGATCCGGCTGCGGGGTTGCAGCGGGAGTTCGCGGACGCCGCGCAGGAGTTTGACGTACCGCAGAGTGTTTTGATGGCTGTTTCGTACCATATGACCCGGTGGGAGACGCATCAGGGTCAGCCCAGTACGGCCGGGAACTACAACGTCATGGGCCTGACGCAGGTGACGCCCAAGGACGTGGAGGCGCCGACGCGGGCGGAGCGGCTGTCGCATCTGAACATGAGCGGCGATCCGGCCCGGATGAAGAAGTTCAACCCGGCCCGGGCCCTGCAGGGCAGCGATGACCAAGCCGACACCTCCGACCCCCGGCTGCACACCCTGGAAGCGGCTGCGAAGCTGACCGATGAGCCTGTCGGCTCCTTGCGCAGTGATCGTGCGGAGAGTGTGCGGGGCGGGGCGGCGCTGCTGGCGCAGTACGAGAAGGAAGCGATGGGTTCGCTGCCCAAGGCTGCGGGGCAGTGGTACGCGGCCGTCGCGCGCTACAGCCAGGCCCCGGATGCCAAGGGCGCCCAGTTGTTCACGCAGCGCGTCTTCCAGACCATCAACCGTGGGAGCAGCCGGGTCACTGCCGACGGGCAGCGGGTCACCCTGGCCGCCGACCGGTCGGTCACGCCGGTGAAGCCGGCGAAGATGAAACTGGCTGCGACGTTCGCCAGCACCGCGGTCGCTCCGGTCCCCGAGTGCCCGTCGGGTCTGAACTGCGATTTCCGCCCGGCGGCGTTCCAGAAGAACAGCACGGATCCGGCGGACTACGGCAACTACGACGTCACGAACCGGCCCGCCGACGGTGTCGACATCCGATACATCGTCATCCACGACACCGAGGGCGGCTACGAAGGTTCGCTGAGTGTCTTCCAGAACCCGGCGAAGTCCGCCAGCGCGCACTACCTGATCCGCGCCTCGGACGGTCTGGTCACGCAGCTGGTGCCCACCAAGGACACCGCCTGGCAGGCCGGCAACAAGACCCTCAACATGCATTCGGTCGGCATCGAGCACGAGGGCTTCGCGATCAAGGCCGGGTCCTGGTACAGCGAATCCCAGTACGAGTCATCCGCCGCGCTGGTGAAGTACCTCGCCACCCGCTTCGGCATCCCGCTGGACCGTGAGCACATCATCGGCCACGACGAGGTCCCCGGCCCGATCGACGCCAACGTGGCCGGCATGCACTGGGACCCGGGCCCCTACTGGGACTGGAACCACTACTTCTCCCTGATGGGCGCGCCGACCGGCGACGCGGGCGCGGGCAGCCCGGTGCTGGCCGGCCAGGAGATCACCATCGCACCGCCGTTCACGACGGCCAACCAGCCGGCCATCGTGTACTGCACCCCCACCTGTGCCACCCAGACGCCGCGGCCGGCGAACTTCCTCTACCTCTACTCCGATGCCTCCACCAGCTCGCCGCTGATCGCGGACGCGTATCTTCGCTCGGGCGCCGCGGGCAGCACGCAGGGACCGGACTGGGCCGCCAAGGCCGTCACCGGCGGCCACTACGTGGTCGCAGCGGTTAAGGGCGACTGGACGGCGATCTGGTACGGCGGCCGCATGGGCTGGTTCTACAACCCCGGCGGCCAGCGAACCGCCCCAGTGGGTACCACCGCGCAGCCGGTCGTGACCCCGAAGGCGGGACTCGCCTCGATTCCCGTGTACGGCAGGGCGTACCCGCAGACGGCCGACTACACCGGCACCCAGGTGCCGGTCCAGACCGACACCGACAAGGCGCTGACGAAGTACACCCTCAAGGCAGGCCAGGTCTACGTGCCCGGCGGCCCGGCCGTTGCCGGGGACTACTTCTACGCCATGAACTTCGACAACAGCGCCCCCGGCGACCACACACTGGTCACCGGAACCACGAAGTTCATCCCGATTAGGTTCAATCACCGCCTCGCCTGGGTCCGAGCCGATGACGTGCGGCAGATCAGCAGCACCCGACCGGCGAGCGGTGCGACCCGTTCCGACCTGGTCGCACTCGACAAGTCCGGCGTGCTGTGGCAGTACCAGGGCAGCGGGAGCCCGAGCGCCCCGTTCCTGTACCGCTACCGTCTCGGTGCCGGCTGGCAGGGCTACAACGCCCTGTTCGACCTGTCCGGACTGCACGCCAACGCAACGGGCGACCTGCTCGCCCGGGATCCGGCGGGCACCTTGTGGTACTACAAGGCCACCGGCAATATCTCGGCCCCCTTCGCGCCACGCGTCAACGCCGGATCCGGCTGGCAGATCTACAACGCCCTGGTGGGCGTGGGCGACGTCACCGGAGACGGAAACCCCGACCTGATCGCCCGGGATACCGCAGGGATCCTCTGGCTCTACCGCGGCACCGGCAACCCGGCGGCACCCTTCGCCACCCGGCTCAAGGTCGGCACCGGCTGGCAGATGCACAACATGCTGGTCGGCGGAGGCGATCTGACCGGCGACGGAAAACCCGACCTGATCGCCCGCGACACCACCGGCGGCCTCTGGCTCTACCGCGGCACCGGCAACCCCTCCGCACCTTGGGCCGCTCGCCTCAAGGTCGGCACCGGCTGGCAGATGCACAACCTCCTCGTCGGCACATCCGACCTGACCAACGACGGCAAAGCGGATCTCCTGGCCCGGGACACCACCGGCAGCCTCTGGCTCTACCGCGGCACCGGCAACCCCGCCGCACCCTTCGCCGCCCGCACGCTCGTCACCACCGGCTGGCAGATGTACAACGCCCTCGTCGGCTGACCCACCCGTCGGAAACCTCTCAGGCCGCCGGTCTTCCGCGCGCCCGCCAGGCAGCCGCCCCTACTGGGGCCACGGCCTGGCGGGCGCACACGTTTCCCACCAGCGCCTTTGAAGGCTGCGGTGAGGTAGGTCTCTGAGGAATCTCGGGCTCCGGTACCGCTGTCGCCATCTCGCGGTGCGGGCTTGTGAGACCAGGATGCCGAGGGGCTGGGCGCCGGCTGCAGCGGGTCAGGATGTGGTGTGGCGGCCGAGGGCCAGGTGCGGGTAGCCGGCGTGGATGCGTTTGCCGAGCTCGGCACCGAGGGTGGCGATGAAGTCGTCCAGGCGGGTGGTGGCGGCTTCGATGCTGTCGGCTTCGCCCTTGAACTCGAATTCGATGAAGGTGCCGAGGCCGGCCACGTCATCGAAGGCGACGGCGATGTCCCCGTCGCTGGTGGTCCATTCCTCGCGGACCTTGTCGACGGTGGCGATCTCCTTGTAGTCGAGTGCGTCCAGGAGCAGGGTGACGGCCTTCGGATCCGTGACAGCCGACTCGTACTCGTCGCAGTGCGTCTTCACCTCGGCTTCGATCGGGTGCCACCGCTTGAAGTTGAGGGACGCGGTGTTGTCCTCGACGCGGACCCGCAGCCATTCGGAGATCGTCGTGGGGGCGAGGAAGTCCCGGTGGGGTGCGTTGTAGTAGGTGTCGATCTGGCGGGACGCCTTGCCGGGCTTGGCTTCCATGCGGGTCAGGGTGTCCTTGACCGAATGGGCTGGGACAGCGAGCCGGTACTTCTGCTCGACCTCGGTGTACTCCACGGTGTGTCCTTTGCTGCTGGGGGTGCTGGGTCAATTCTTTCGACGGCCGATGGTGTTGGACGGAAAATCGGTCATCTTCTCCCGCACGGGTGACATGACGTCGTGCAGGAAGTCCATGTCCTCGTCGGTGATCGGCTCGTGTGCACGGGCCAGGGTGGTGCTGATCTGGGATGCGTCCCGGAATCCGATGAGGGCGACGGCTTTCGGGGCATCGTGGAGGGCGTACTGCACTGCGGCTCTGGCCAGGTCATGAGGGGCGGTGCCGAACCGTCGTCCGATCCGGTCCACCGCGGCTTCCAGCAGGCGTAGAAGATCGGTGGCGACCGGCTTGGCCGAGCGGTGGTCGGAGGCGCTGAACGCGCGTTCGGACCTGGGAGTGCGGGTGCCTAGGAGGAGGCCCTGTCCGAGGACTTGCTTGATCAGGACGCCGATTCCTTCGGCGCGCGCGAAGGCGAAGATGTCGGTCTCGCCGGGTGAGTACCGGGGGCTCATCAGGTTGTGGCGGACGGTGAGCACGTCCGGGCGTACGGACCGGAACAGGTGCAGGAAGCGGCTCGTCTCGGCCGCCTGCGGGTGGTTGGGCTGGTCTGCCCATTCCAGAGCGAACCGGTGGGGTGCCCGCATACCCACGGCCCGGATCAGGCCCTGGTCGCGTAACTGGAGGATGGTGGTGATTGCTGGTTGCAGGTAGGCGTCGCGGTCGCCGAAGTCGCTGCTGTGCAGGTGGTACAGGTCCAGGTAGCCGGTTCCCAGGTTGTCCAGGGTCGTGGCGAACTGGCGGTGTATCTGGCTGGGGAGGTAGGGGTGTCGGGCGGTGCCGGCGAAGTACCCGACCTTGCTGGAGATCACGAGGTCCCTACGGGTGGTCTCGCGTAGGAGGCGGCCGATGAGGCGTTCGGATCGGCCGAGCCCGTAGACGTCTGCGGTGTCGAAGAGGGTGACGCCGAGCTCGTGTGCGCGGACCAGTCCTTCGTAGGCGGCGTCTTCGTCCACAGCATCCCAGCCGATGGGTGTCCCGTTGTTGACGGCGGGACCGCCGATGGTCCAGCAGCCCGCGCCGATCCGTGACACCCTCCGTCCGAGACCTGGCATGTTGTGGTGGTCCATCTGATCCTCCCTAGGTTCCGCAGGGGTCTGAGGCGTTGATCAGCTGCCAGCCGGTGGCGGACTCCCACCTGCTGTGTTCGTGGTAGAGCATCTTGGCGTGCTCTCCGCGCAGTCGCGCTCCCACCTGCTCGACGGTGGACGCCATGCGTTCGCGCAACCGATCGATCCGGGCCTCCAGCAAGGTGCCGATGAGGACGGTGAGCTGCTGGACGGCGTGGTCGTCGACCGGGATCAGGGGGTGGGTCTCGATGACGGCGATCATCTCGCCCAGGACGGTAAAGGCGGCATCCTTGAGTACCACGCGGGCTGCGCGCACCGCGTCTCGCTGGTCACCGTCGAGGATCTTCTCCAGTGACTTGAGCGTGTAGTCCAGGGCGAAGTTCCGGTCTACCCAGCGCTGTGCCCAGGTGCTGGCAATGCCGATGCGCCAGTCTGCGAACCGGGCGTCGATTCGGCCCATCGATGGCCGTACGGAGCCGGTCAGTCCGCGTTCCTGGGCTTTGCGGGTGTAGGCAGCCCCGATCAGGCACTCCATTGAGACGAGCATGTAGGAGATGCCCGTGTGCAGAGGGCGGCCGGTCGCCGCCTGAGCCACGAACGCCTCATCCCGTACCCCTCGCACGATGTCGGCCGGCGCCAGGTGCGGCTGCGGGTGCAGTAGGAGATCGGTGCGGCCCTGAAAGGCGTAGGTGGCTCTCAGCTCCTCCAGCGTCATCAGGTGGTCGAAGGTGATGTACGTAAAGCGCGTGGGGACGCCGAGCGCGGACAAGGTGCGGATGGCCAGGGCGTTCTGCTCACCGCCGGTCTCCTTGTTGAACCGGGCCAGGATGGAGTCGACGCCCGATTCCACGCCGAACAGCATCCGACGCAGGCCCCGGTTCACGAGCGTGCGCCACATATCGGCCCGCTCCACGTGCCACGCGGCGTCGCGGTCGGTCCGTACGACCTGGTCCACCCGGCAGCTCGACTCCCAGGCGAACCCGGCTTCGTGCAGCACCCGGCCGACGTCCAGCGCACGGGAGACCGCATCGTCACCGCGGCCGATGAACTCCTCGTCGACCAGGTACAGGGTCCGCGACACATCCGGATACCGGTCGTAGACCTTCCGCAATTCGCCCAGCATCCACGGCAGACGATCCGGGGCGGCTCCAGACCAGGTGCCCTTGTGGCCGCGCGGGCAGAACGAGCAAAAATTGGTGCACCCCCGGCTCGCCTCCAGCTGGGCCACCCCGTGGTGCTCGAACGTCGCTGGGAGGAGATCGAGTTCGGGGAAGATGTCCGCCGTCGCGTCGCGCGCTATCGGCTTGGCGGTGCGGCGCCGGGCGATGGCTATGCCGCCTCCTCGGGCCGTTCCGTTGTAGCCCAGCGCCGGGACGTGCTGGCGCTCAAGGTTGCCGTGCCAGTGTCCGAGGAGTCCCTCGATCGTGGCTTCCCCTCCGGCACGGGCGACCAGCAGATCCGGATAGCGCTCCAGGAGCAAGCCTTCGTTGCGTGCGGTGAGGCTTCCACCGACCACGATGACGGGCGGCTCCGGCAGGGCGAAGGCCGTGTCCAGCAGTGTGATCAGGAGGTCGTGCTGGCCGAAGGTTGCGGACACTCCCAGGATGTCGGGGGCCTCGATTTGCACCCGGGTGATCAGATCTTCCAACGTGATGCCGAGCTGCATGTCTGCTAGGGACACGGTGCCCAGGAGGGTCGAGCGGGCGGCACGCGCCACATCGGAGATGCCTAACGGGAAGCGGGGCAAGGGGAAGTACTCCGGGTGGTACAGGGCGGCGAGCAGCACACGCGGGCGGCTGAACCGGCCGACGGCGTGCTCGTCCAGATCTGCTAGCGATAGCCAGGATCCGGCGTCGTCGAGGTGGACGTGCCCGTCCAGCCAGGCCGGCCAGACCCGCGTCTCATGCGGCTGTCCGGACAGATCCGCGACGACCCACTGCCGGTCCGGACGCTCCAGGAGCACCAGGCGACGTTCGAGCGTGCCGGTGACGTGGACCCGGCCGGTGTGGCAGGACGCGAGGGCTGAGCGCAGGGCTTCGGGGGCGATCGACAGGCCGTGGATGTCTTCTTCGGCCAAACGGTGTTGGTCGTCGGGCGATCCAGCCAGCCGGAGGATTTCTCGCAGTCTGGCGCCTGTGTCGAGGGACATGGACAGGGGTCCTTCCGGGAGGGAGGGGCGGGAGGTGGAATCCGGCGGCCGGGCGGGACGTGGCACCGCGCAGCCGTCGGGGTCTGTGGCGGGTGAACAAGGAGCAGGACGAACAGCCGGCGCACGGCTCACCGAGACGCTGGGTTCACACCGGCAGGTGTGCGGGTTCGCCGGCGTGCGGCGGCAGGTCAGGGCGGGCGGCTGCCACGGGGACTCGCGCCGCTTCCGTCACGTGCGGGGCGAGGATCAGCGCTGGCGGGAGGAGCCCCAACAAGCCGAGCAGAGCCACCGCCAACCCAGGTTTCGAGGATCGTGGGGCAGCCGCGTGCGCGCCGCTCACCGGCGGCCACCTGTCTGCGACAGGGCGACGTAGCGGGCCAGATGGTCAACGGCCTTGGCCAGCAGACGGAGGTTCGCGGCAGGGTCCTGTACGGGGTCCTGCACTACAGCGCGGGCATGGCGGACGGTGTTCATCGCGATGTCGCGAGCCCGGGAATCCGAGAGGTTCGCGGCGTAGGTGTCGGCCGGGTCCAGAAGGGCACCGATGTAGGTACGGAGGCGTCCACGCAGTTCATCGGCGGCAGGTCCCGTTGGGCGGCCTGCGGCCAGGGCCAGGGCGAGCCGGACGTCACTGGCCATGTCGGCGGCGCTGATCGGGGTCGTCATCGGGACTCCGCGGGCAGCAACAGCACGCAAGTTGCGGAGATACAGACGCAGACGCTTTTGGTGGGGGTTCTGTCGGTGGTGTGCACGAGTGTGATCACCGTTTTCCGTTCGATGAGCGAGCACGTTCTCTGTGCTGTTCAGTCAACGAGCGGGTACGCACGGTGAGGAGGTGCCAGGCTGTAGGCCAGTCGTAGGCCCGTGTAGGCCAGCTCAGGGCGGACATGAGGTCCTGCCGTGTCAGGGGAGGGAGGGGCGAGGTGCCCGACAGCCCGGAGATCGGCTTACTGATCCAGCAGGCGTGTGCGGCACGTGGTTGGGGTCCGGCCAAGCTCGCCCGGGAGCTGGGGATCGCCGAGGGGCGAGGGCCCGCCGGCCTCGACCGGCAATCCGTCCGCCGGTGGATGGTGGGCAAACGGAAGCCGGATTATTGGATGCCGTACATCGTCGAGGTTCTCGAACTGGACGATCACTCGGTTGCGGCACCGGAATACGCCGAGCCCGGATCAGCGGTCACGGATACCGTGGCGTCAGTCATCGAGTTGGGAAGGAGCGACGTGCTACGGCGGAACTTCCTCGCCGCGACGAGCGCATACGCCCTTGGCGCCATCAACCTTCCGGACCCGGAGGGCATCGTGCGCCGGACCAACCGTGTCGGAGCCGTACGGGTCGGCACCGGCGAGGTCGCCGCAGTCCGGCAAATGTCCCAGGTCCTCGGCGACGCGGCAGCCGAGCTCGGCGGCGGCCACGCCCGGCACCTGGCCGTGCGCTACCTGATCGAAGACGTCGGCCCGTGGCTCAACGGCAACTACACGGAAAAGACCGGCCGGGACCTGTTCGCCGCGACCTCCCAACTCGTCCACCTCGCCGGCTGGATGGCCCAGGACGAAGGCAACCAGGGCATGGCCCAGCGCTACTACGCGCACGCCTACCGCCTCGCGGCCGAAGCCGGCGACCCCGAACTGTCAGCGACCGCCCTCCGCGGCCTGGCCGTACAGGCCATCGACCTCGGCCCGAGATTCCACGCCGTCGCTCTGCGGCTGTCCGAACGATGCGTCGACGCGGCGAAGACCCTGGACGACGCGCGAGCCGTCTCCTACTACCAAACCACCCTCGCCGACGCCGCAGCGCTCGACGGTGACCGCCGACTTGCGACCAAGGCGCTTGCGGCATCGCAGACGGCAATTGAGAAATCCCCCGACGCACCGCCGGGGGATTCGTGGGCCTCGCACTTCAGCATCGGGCGGTGGGCTCACCACTCGGGCATGATCCTCGCCAGGCTCGGCGACCTCGACGGGGCGACCGAGCACCTGCACCAGTCCCTGGAGATCCACGGTCTCGACCGCCGCCGCAGCCGCGCGATCGTCCTCGCTGACCTCGGACAGGTCCACGTGCGGCAAGGCGACCTCGACGCGGCACTGTCCACGTGGACGGCGTTCCTCGACTGTGCGGACGGCATCAGGTCGGTGAAGGTCGGCGAGGCGGTCGAGGACATGTACGCCCGGCTGGACCGCTACAGGAACGTGCCCGAGGCGGAGGACCTCCGGCAGAGAGCAGAACCTCTGCGGCCCGCAGCGGAAGCCTGACGGAAGTCCGGGATGCTCCGGGCGTCATGGACGCGACGAGCTGGGTTAACACCGGGCTGTGCGTACTCCAGTTCGCTAGGAGGCAACGGGATGGCGGATCCCCGCAGTTGCCACGACGACCTTGAGGCTTAGGTTGCCGCCTGACGTGCCGCCTCGAACGGTGTTCGGTCGAAGAGGAACCGACTGTAGGTGATCTTGCCGTCCTTCACGGTGACGCATTCGGCGCCTGGCGCGTGCTGCACCGGGACCGTCTCGGTGGCGTACATGACCAGCGCGGTCTCGTCGTCGCCGAAGGCCGCGATCATTTCCGCGCTGATGAGCATCTGCACGAACGGGCCCATGAAGGCGCGGTACGCCGCAGCGCCCTCGATACGCCCTGCAGGCGCGTCGCAAATGATGTCGTCGGCGATGTACGTCATGGCCCGTTCGAAGTCCTTGCCGGTCCACGCGTCGTGGTACGCCAGCGCGGTCTTCAGGGCTGGGCTGGGGTGGTCGGTCATCGTCATCGTCGTTCCTCTCTGGTCACGAAGTCGCGCGCCTCCTTGAGATACGCGACACAGGCGTGTTCGTCGGTCGGGCTGAGGCGGACCCATTGCCGCATGGGGTGTCCACCGCGCGGATCGCAGGTATGCCCCGCACCGGCGGCAATGAGCTCGGTGACCCGCGCTGCAGGAAGCTTGACGACGAGGTCATGCCGGGTGGTAAACGCATAGAACCGTCCGGCTGCCTTCAGACCCGGGCTGTGCAGCATGCGGCCCAGCTCGTCGCGCGGGTGCAGTTCGAGAAACAGTTCGAATGCCTGTCCAAAGGTATCCACATGTGTTGAGACACCGCTGCTGCCTCCAACGGAACGGTGCAAGGATGCGATCATGACCGAGGACACCCTGGCCAGCGCCCAGGCCGGCGATCCGGAGGCGTTCGGCAAGCTCACCGACCCGTACCGTGGCGAGCTGCAACTGCACTGCTACCGGATACTCGGCTCGCTGACCGATGCCGAAGACATGCTGCAGGAGACGCTGCTGGCGGCCTGGCGCGGCCTGGAGGGCTTCGAGGGTCGGGCGTCGCTGCGGGCCTGGCTGTATCGCATCGCCACCAACCGATGCCTCAACGCCCTCCGCGACGCGCGGCGACGCACCCCACCCACGCCGATCCCACCGTTCGAGCCGCCCGAACCCACCCGTCGCGGCGAGACCACCTGGCTCGAGCCGTACCCGGACACGTTGCTCCAACAGATTCCCGACGCCCGCCCCAGGCCGGACGCGCGCTACCAGAGCAAGGAGGCGGTGGAACTCGCGTTTGTCACCGCGCTCCAACAGCTGCCGCCCCGCCAGACGGCGACGCTGGTGCTGCGCGACGTGCTCGGCTACTCCACGGCCGAGGTCGCTGAGATGCTGGACACGACCGAGACCGCCGTCAAAGGCGTCCTGCAGCGCGCACGCGCCGGCCTGGACGAACGCCGCGGCTCCGTGGCCACAGTTCGACCCGGCTCCGCTCAGGAGCGCGACCTCACCCGGCGCTTCGCCGAGGCATTCACCGCCGACGACATCGACGGGGTCGTCGCTCTGCTCATCGACGACGCGTGGCTGACGATGCCGCCGGCACCGCACGAGTACCGAGGTGCGGCGGCGATCGCCTCGTTCCTCCGGACCGGTGCGGCCTGGCGTGAGGGTCACCGGTTCCGGCTCGTACCCACCCGAGCCAACACCCAGCCCGCGTTCGGCTGCTACCTCCCCGATACCTCCCAGCCGATCGCGTACCCGGCCGGGCTGATCGTGCTCACCATGGGGGGTGACCGGATCATCGCCATCACCCGGTTCCTCGACAACGATCTGCTGCCCCGATTCGGGCTCCCCGAGAAGGTCACCCTGCCCGCATAGGCACCGTAGGAGGGAGACCCGCTGCCGCAGAGGACTCCGGCCACTCGGAGAGGCACCTTTTCGTCGGGTCTCCCGCAGGCAATGGAAGCGGCCTGGGCTGGGCGCCGTACCGGCGGGAGTCGGCCGTCGACTCGCTGACCACGGAACGGGCTTCGCTGGGGCGTGAATTCGACCGGATGAGACGCGTACGACGTCTGCGGCATCGGCACGGAGGGAGAGGCAGGGTCGGCCACTTGGCGGTGACCGGCCCTGCTGCTGGGACGGAGGCTCTACCGGCGGTGCCGGTGGGCCCTATCGGTGTCCGTGGGGCGTGCGGCAGATTGCGAGGTTCCGTTCTGCTGGGTAAGAACCGGCATTCCAGTGATGGTTGAGCGGAGGCGGGCGGCGGCGGCTCGTGGGTTGGGTGCGGGGTTGCGGGCGGTGTGTTGGATGCGGGCGATCAGGACTCGGGCGGGTTGGCGGGCGGTGGTCAGTTCACGCTGTGCGGCAGCTTCCTTCAGGAGTTGGTGGGGTTTGTGTCCGCCGGCTTCGGCGTCGGCGAGGACGGTGGCGAGGGCGGGCCAGGTGGGGTCGGTGAGGATGCGGGTGGCGTGGTCGGGGATGGCTGCCCTTACGTCGTTGGCGAGGGCCTTGGTGCTGTCTTGCTGGGGCTGGCGCCTGCTGAGTTCAGCGAGCTGCGGTGCGGCGGCCTGGTCGTAGGCGGCTTGCAGGTGCTGGAGGGTCAGGTGGGCGGCGGCGGCCTGCTGTGCGTGGCCTCGGGCTTGGTGCCAGCGGCTGGCGAGGATGGTGGCCCAGACTAGGGCGGCGAGCAGGACCGCTGTGGTGCTGTCCTTGCCGCCTGCGGTGTTCAGCAGGTCACGGGCGGCGGTGCGCAGGCCGGCTGCGGCGGCGTGTTCGGCGCGGACCTGGGAGCGCTGGGCGCGGGCGAACGCTTCCGATGCAGTCCGGAGTTCGGCCCGGCGTTCCGCTGGGGCGGCTTGGGAGGTGGCTTCGATGAGTTCGCCGAGCGCGGCGATCTGCGCCTGTGCCGTCCTGCCGCTCGCGTTGGTGTCGGTGAGGGCAGCCGTCACACCGTCGAGGGCGTCGGTGGCGCGTTGCCAGGGTGTGCTGGGCCGGTCGCGGCGGGCGGTGGGGTGTTCCTCAGGGGTGCTGGTTTCCAGGCGGGCCTTGAGCTGGGGCAGGGACAGGTCCGGGGCGATCTTCCCGCCGGGGTGGAAGATCTGCTCGCCGTTCTTGTTCAGGTCGCCGGGGCGGCCGACGGCGTAGCCGAGGAGTTCGCCGGAAGGTCCGCGCCTAGGTTTGACCTCGACGCCGTCGGCTTGGAGGTAGGCGAGGAGATCCTCGGCCGTGGTGGTGTGGGGGATGGCGGCGCGGAGGCGGTCCTGGAGCCAGGCGCGGGAGGTCTGCTCCCAGCCCAGGCGGGCGGCTTTGTGCATCTCGCCCTGGGTGGGACGCCGGGCAGCGGTGCGGTCGCCCTTGTTCAGGCGCCGTAGCCCGTAGTCTTCCTCGATCTTGCGGCACTCGGCGCCGACCCGCAGGCCGCTGTCGTGGAGCTTGGGGCGGCGGCCGTCTTCGCGGACGGTGGTGGCGACGATGTGGATGTGGTCTTCCGCGTGGCGGACGGCGATCCAGCGGCATCCCAGGTCGTCGCTGTCGGGGGCGATGCCGGCTGCCTGGACGATGCGCTGCGCGATCTGGCCCCATTCGGCGTCGGACAGGTAGCGGTCTTCGGGGGCGGCGCGGACCGGGCAGTGCCAGACGTGGTCGGTGACGGGCTTGCCGAACTCGCTGTTGCGCAAGGTCACGGGTTCGTCGAGGTGGTGGGCGAGAGCGGTGAGGGTCGCGTTCTCGTCGCGGCCGGGATCGGGCATGCCGAGGGTGGCGAAGGCGGCGACGAGGTGTGGGTCGAGGTGTTCGTCGTGGGTTCCGGGGCCGTAGAGGTAGGCGAGCAGACCGCGGGTCTTGGCGCCGGAGGGCTTGATGGCGGCGATCATTCCGGTCGGCCCTCCGTCGGGTCGGAGGGCTGGCACAGAGCCTGGGCGATGTCCGTGAGCAGGTGGTGCAGTTCGTCGAGGCGCTGGGTGATGTCGGGCGGGGTGTAGCCGGTGTTGAGGGCGCGGGCGATCTGGTTGACGTTCGAGCCGGTGCGGTTGAGTGCGCGCAGCACCTGGGCGCGGAAGATATGCGTGCGACGCCGGTCCTCGCTGAGGGGGAGATTGGCGGTGAACCGGCCGGTAATGAAGGCGAGGACGATGTCGGCGGCGAAGCCGGATTCGCCCTTGTAGTTGTGCTCGGCGGCGGCCTCCTGGAGGCGGGTGCGCTGCTGGTCGGTGAAACGCAAGGGGCCGACGCGCATGGTTCGTTTATCGCCGGTGAAGCGGCGGATCGTGGGCTGTACACCCTGCACCGGCGACTCGCCGGCGGCAGGGGCATCGGCGCGTACGGGGTACAGGATCGCTTGTTGCGCGGCGTGGAGGGTGTCGGGGTCGGGGCCGCCCTCGGTCCCGGCTTCCTGGCCCGGCGCCCCCTGGCGCCGGGCCGTCTCCGCCACCCCTGGGGCGGAGATCCCCCGATTCCGGCCGCGAGTCGGACTCGGGGTACTACTGGCTCCGCCAGGGGCTGTCTTCCCGAACGCCGACCACAAGAGTTCCTTCATCGTAGGGCGCTTGGAGACCTGCTCGCGTCCCTCTCCGGTGTCGTCTGCGATGTGTTGGTCCTTCGTCATCTTGGGGTCTCCTGGCGGAGGGTTCGGTGTTGCGAACGAGGCGGATTCGGACGGGTGGACCCGTGGTGATGGTCCGGATGCCTGGCGGTTTGGTGCGGCCCGAACGATGGGATAGAGGGGCGGCGCGGCTTCCGGCTGACTGGGAGCCGCACCGCGCGGTCCCTGGTCAGCGGAGGGTGAGCTGCTCGGCGCTCTCTTCCGCGCGGAGGCGGTCCATGACGGCGGTGAGCCGGTCGCTGGACAAGGTGATTCCGTGCGCCCTTACGGCCTTGGTGACCACGGTCCGGCTCAGCATCCCGGCGTCGGTCGCTGCTTGGCGGCCGATGGCGAGCAGGTCGTCCAGGGACGCCCCCGGCGGACGCCCGGCGGGCTTGCCGGCGGTCACTCCACCGGAACTTCCGGTCGGGCTGTCACCTGCTGAGGTCACCTTGTCCTGGGGTTCGCCCACAGCGGGGGGTCCGGGCACCTTCTGAACCGAGAAGCCTTGCGGCGAGGCAGGGGGCTGGCGGTCAGCGTCCCTGTCCTCGGCGAGGTCGTTGGCGGTTTCGTCAGCGGGCGGGGTGTCGGTGGCGGCCGTCGGTCCGTCGCTGCCGGGCAGGATTCCGATTGGCCCCTCTTGCCCCCTGCTGTGGTCAGCAGGGATTCCGTGCAGGGGAGCGTCCGTCGTGTGGCGGGCGATGAGGATGTGGAGGTGGACGGCCCCGGCCAGGGCGAGCGGGGCGAGCATGGCCAGGAGGCCGACGGTGGCGTCTCCAAGGTGGAGATCGCCGGTAGTGGCTTGCTGGTTGAGCCGCACCGCGTGAAGGGCGTTGGCCCAGACACTTGCCGTGGTTGCGATACCGAACAGCGCCCACACGTACAGGCGAGCGTGGAAGGGCGCGGTACGTAGGACCAGGAGTGCGCGGACGCCGTAGGCGATGAAGCCGTCGATCACTAGTGGGAAGAGGTAGGTGAGGATCCCGCGGACGTGGATGGCGACGGCCATCTGCTGGAGGGCGTCGTAGGACAAGGCGCATCCGGCGGCGCCGAGGGTCAAGATCGCTATACGGTCCCAGCCGGTGGCGCGTTGGCTGGTGCCGGTGTTGGTGGGTAGGGCGAGCGGGGTCATGCGGGGTCCTCCGTGGCTGCTTTCAGTGGCGTTCACGGCGTTCACGGCAGGGGCGTACACGCGAGCCCCCTTCTAAAGGGGGGCTCGCGCGTGAACGCTGGGGTGCGTGGACGGCGTGTACGGTCGCGTGAACGTTTGACCTGCGGTTTTGCGGCGAGCGTGGACGCTCTGGGCGCGCTGTGGACCCGTGTGCGCGGGAGGGGTGCGTGTACGCCCCCGTGTACGGTCCTGACGCCCATCGGGCGGGCTAGGACACCGCGCCGATGTGGCGGACCGAGGCGCGGTAGCGGGCCTGCTGGCCGCCTCCGCTGCCGCCTGCGGCGCCTTCGGCCTTGACCGCGAGTCCGGCTTTGGCGAGGCGCTCCAGGGTGCGCCTGGCCTTCTCGCTGGCGGCGCGGTCGGGGTTGCTGTCGCCGCTTTGGATCGTGGCGAGCTCGCGGACGGTCAGGCCGTCGGGGCGCTGGCGCAGGATCGCGATCGGGTCGAGGGCTGGGTCGACCTGCGAGGTGCCGTGTTCGTGGTCGTGGAGGACTTGGAGGGGGCCGACTTCACCGGTCGGGCACTTGAGGTGGTGGAGCGTGACGGCGGGGTCACCTGCCTCTCCTCCGATGAACAGGATGCTGCCTGCCCCGGAGGTGAGCCAGGTGGAGCCGTAGACGCGGTCGAGGGTCGGCCGCTGGGCGCGGGGTGCGCCTTCGGTGGCCTTGCGCTGGTGGTGGAGCTCCATGACCTCGACGCCCTGGCGGATGGCTCGCTGGCGGGCGTTGTTGTAGGCGACGGCGAGGGCGTCGTCGACCAGGGTGCTGACCGCGTCCTTGAGGCTGTCGATCACGATCGTGTCGGCCTGGTGGGCGGCGGCGAGGTCGGCGAGGAGGTCGGGTTCCCTGTCCAGGGTGGCGGGCAGCGGGCCCTGCCAGACGGCCAGCCCGTCGCGCACGCGCGACATGTGCTCGGGCTCGATCCGTCGGGCCAGGGCTCGGGCGATCTGCTGGGGCCGGTCCATGGCCAGGTACAGCACGCGCTTGCCCGGCGCGACCGGCATGTCCAGCACACCGCTTGCCAGACCCAGGCGGGCCATGACCACCTGATGGGCCAGGGTCGTCTTCCCGACGCCAGGAGCTCCGACGATCATCAGACTCTCACCGGACGCCCAGACCGTCTGCGCGCTCGTCCCCCACAGGGGCTGCTTGTCGGCGCCGGTCTCGGTGACGAACCGCCAGCCATCGACGATGTAGCGCGACAGCCGTCCCTGTCCTGAGGCCAGGGCGCGCTCACGCTCGGCCCGGACCTCCGACTCGACCTCGCTGCGGATCAGGTCCGGGTCCGCTCCGGGTTCCATCGTGCGCTGGACGGTGCGGATGCTGGAGGTGCGCAGGCGCCGCAGGTCGGCGAGCTTGCGCACGATGCTGGCGTAGTGCTCGGCGCCGCTGACCGAGGGTGTGGCGCCGGCGATCTGGTGCAGGTAGGAGGCGCCGCCGACCCGCTGCAGGTCGTCCTGCTCGCGCAGCTGGTTGCACAGGACGATCGGATCGGTGGGCTTGTCCTCGCTGCGCAAGGTGAGGAGGGCGAGCCAGATCGACTCGTGGGCCGGGCGGTAGAAGTCGGCGCCGTCCAGCAGGTGACGCACCGCGTCGATCACGTCCGGGTGATGCATACAGGCGCCGAGCACAGCGGCCTCTGCGGCCACGTCGTGCGGGGGTACTGCTGTTATGTCCGGAGATGGCGGGTGGCTGCCGTTCTCCCGGAGGTGTGGCGCGTTCGACCGGGGTTCGTCCATACTGGACACGAAGCTCCTCGCTCGCGGGCCATACGGGACGGCGAATCCCAGGCCACGCGGGTAAATCGTTCAGGGATGGGCGGTTGTGAGTGTGCGAGCTTGGCCCTCGGCGTTCGTAGCGCCGGGGGCTTTTTGCGTTCACCTCCGTACGGGGGCAACGACCACGGTACCGGAAACGTTCCGCATTGCAACGCTTGCATTCGTCTCCGCAATGGTGTTTCCTTGTCATCATCGCCCCGGCTGTCCGCCGGGCCCGGTCGAGGAGGTGGAGCCGTGAGCGACGAAGGCGCGTCTCGTGCAGGGCAGGACCGGCCGCTGCCGGAGGAGTACGTTGCCGAGCGCATCAAGCTCGAACGCGAGGCGCGCGGCTGGAGCACGGTCACGCTCGCCGAGCGGATGGCCGAGGCCGGGCATGTCGTCAACCAGTCCGCGATCTGGCGCATCGAGAGCGGCAAGCCCCGTCGGCGGGTCAACCTCGACGAGGCGCTCGGCTTCTGCAAGGTCTTCGACCTCACCCTCGAAGAGCTGAGCAGCCCGCCCGGCCAGCTAGCCAATCCGCTGGTCCGCCGTCTTATCGGCGAGTACGTCGACAGATGGAAGGAATGGCGGGCGCTGGGCAAGGACATGCGCCGGATCCAGGACGACCTCAAGGCGTACACCGACGCCAACCCGAACCAGGAAGACATGGTCAAGGGGCTCCTCACGCATGAGATGGCCGTCGCCTCCAACGGCGAGTTCCATCACCACAACGCCGCTCCGCCCAAGCTCCGCAGTTTCCTCGGCGACCGTATGAACGGCCCGACCGACAACAACTGAAACGGTGCCGCGCTGCTACGAACAGCGCGGCATCTGTTCGAACCAGTCGCCCATCCCTGAACGATTTCACCGGCCGACCCCGGGATTCGCCGTCCCACGGTCAGCCAGAAGAGGAACCTCCCATGCCCGCCAGCACTGCCACCACCGTCATCGAGCGGAAGTGGTTCACCACCGCCGAGGTCGCCGAGATGCTCAACTTCGGCCTGTCCAAGACCAAGGCACTCGTCCACTCGGGCGCCATCCGCTCAGTCCTCATCGGCCGCAGCCGCCGCATCCTGCCCGTCTGGGTCGACGAGTACGTTGCCCGGGTCGTCGCCGACGACATGGAGCTGACGGCATGAGCGGCAAACGCGGTAACGGCGAGGGGTCCATCTACCCCTACAAGAACGGCTTCGCCGCCTACGCCTGGGTGACCACGCCCATGGGCAAGCGCGCCCGCAAGTACGTCTACGGCAAGACCCGCCCCGAGGTCCACGACAAGTGGCTCAAGCTCCACACGGCGGCCAAGGCCGGCCCGGTGGCCACCAGCACACCGACGCTGGAGAGCTTCCTCGCCCACTGGCTGAAGGCCGAGGTGGAGGTCAACCTCAAGCCGCTCACCGCCGCGACCTACGAGACGGTGGTCCGCCTCTACATAACGCCCCTCCTCGGCGCCAAGCGCGTTGACCGGCTCAACGTCCGAGACGTGCGCGAGTGGCTGAACAAGCTCGCCGCCACCTGCCAATGCTGCGCGCAGGGCAAGGACGAGGCCCGACCCGAGGAGCGACGCCGCTGCTGCGCGGTCGGCAAATGTTGCGGCAAGGTGCTGGCCAAGCGGTCGGTCGGCGACGCCCGGACCGTGCTGCGCAGCGCCCTCACCTACGCGATGAGCGAGGAGATGATCTCCCGCAACGTCGCCCAGCTCGTCAAAATGGCCAAGCCCCGCAGCCGCAAGGTCATCCCCTGGTCGGTCGAGGAGGCCAGCCGCTTCCTCGAATCAGCGCGCACCGCCCGTGACCCGCTTTACGGCGCGTACGTGATGATCCTGGTCCTGGGGCTCCGCAAGGGGGAGGTGCTCGGGCTGGAATGGTCGAACGTGCTGCTCGACCGCAACGAGGTCCTCATCCAGAAGCAGCTCCAGCGGGTACGCCGCCAGCTGCTGCACTCGGAGACCAAGACCGACGCCTCGGAGGCACTGCTCCCGCTGCCGGACATCTGCCGCGCCGCGCTGCTGCTGCGCCAGAAGAGCCGCGACGCCCACAAGCTCGCCGCCCGCGAGCTGTGGACTGAGTCGGACATGGTCTTCACCACCCGCTACGGAACTCCGGTCGAGCCCCGGAACTTCAACCGGCGCTTCGCATTCCGCTGCGCCGAAGCCGGGGTCCGACTGATCCGCGTCCACGACACCCGCCACACCTGCGGCTCGCTGCTGGCGGCCCTGGACGTCCACCCGCGCATCGCGATGCAGATCCTCCGGCACACACAGATCTCGGTGACCATGGAGGTCTACACGCACATTCCGTCCGAGCAGACCCGCGACGCCCTGCGCAAGCTCGGGGCAACGCTCGAAGGCGGGCTGGCAGATCTGGCGGCGGCCGAGCTGGACGAGGGCCTGCCTGATCCGGCAGCTGAGGAAGGACGCCAACCGCCGGAGTAGGTTGCTGTACCTCGCTGCGTAACCGCACGCCAGAGGCCCCATCGGATGACTCCGATGGGGCCTCTGGCCTAGGTCAGGACACCGCTGCCCTTCGTCAGAAGGTGTTGGCGGTGAAGGGGCGCACGGGTTCCGCTACAAAGCCGAGCAGACGCTCGAATTCGGTGTACTCGTCCTTGCTCATGAGCTCGACGGCGTTGCCGAGGTTCTTCTCGGTGAGCTGCTGCATGAAGGGGGCGAGGAAGCGCTGCAGAGTCTCCGGCGCGTCCACCGCTTCCTGCAGGTAATTCCGGTACCGGGTGTGCTGCATGCGTACTTCTTCACGTTCGGCACGGGTTGCCTCAAGGACACGAGCCTGTTCCTCCCTGCTGAACGGGCGTCCGTCGCGGTGGGTCCATATGTCGGTGTTGGACAGGCGAATGAAGTCCGCGCTGCAGAGAAGGGCGATGATGTCGGGTCGGGGTGTGGGCGTGGTCATGCGGGGTGATGCTCCTCGTTGGTTGGGGAACACCAATGGTTCGGAGAATCGCCGGTTGGGCTAACCGGCGATCGTCGGCTATGTTGCGCCCGCCTCCCCGGGCCAATGCCGACAGCTGGAGGGGTTCGACCCGGGCGGCCGCTGTTGCGGTTAAGGCCGCCGGCCATCTCGCCAGGGTGCTGTCTGGGGCGGCGCTGCTGCTGCACCACAAGCGCGACCCGCATGGCTCGCTCCCCGCGAGCCGTCCGAGGAGATTCGCGGCGACCTGCGCGAGCTCGGGGCGACGCGCGAAGGCGGGCTGGCGGCGGCTGAGCTGGAAGAGGCGGCCGTCCGCCCCGGCGGTCGATGAAGGTCGCCAGCGGCCGGAGTGGTTGCTGTACTTTCCTGCGGTACAACGTGAAAGAGGCCCTATCGGATCTCTCCGATAGGGCCTCTGACCTGGGTCGGGGTGGCGGGATTTGAACCCACGGCCTCTTCGTCCCGAACGAAGCGCGCTACCAAGCTGCGCCACACCCCGGTGCAACGAGATTTACTTTAGCGGACGGGAAGCCGGAGACGAAATCCGGTTTTCCTGGGTGGGGAGGCGGGGGCGGGTGCGGTCGAGGGTGATGAGGAGGAGGGCGAGGGCGGAGAAGGCGAGGGCGAGGACGGCGGCGTTGCGGAGGACGGCGGGGTAGCCGTGCAGGTCGACGTCGAGGAAGGGGTAGGGGTAGCGGTTCGGGGGGTCGATCAGGAGGCCGCGGAGGAGGGCGAAGGCGGCGTACGCGAGGGGGAGGGCGAGCCACTGGTAGGCGTAGCGCCACTGGAAGCGGGCCGGGGTGGTGAGGAGGAGCCAGTCGAGGGTGACTGTGACGGGTGTCACGGTGTGCAGCAGCTGGTTGGAGAGGATCAGGTCGCCGGTGCGCTGGGCGAGGTTCTCCGCCTCGGAGAAGCCGCTGGACTCGTTCGCCAGCACGAGGTGGTAGACGAGACCGGTGATCACGATGCAGAGCAGGACCGCGCCGGTGATGCGCGGGGACAGCGGCGGGCGGCCGGTCCAGGCGCGGTGCGCGGACCAGGCGAAGGTGATCGCGATGGCGGCGTTCGTCAGGATGGTGAAGAAGGTGAAGACGCGCAGCGGGTCGGTGTGCACGCACTCGATGGTGATGCCGGTGACGGCGGCCGCGGCGATGAGGGCGCGGCAGAGGGCGATGTAGGGACGACGGAGCGCCGGCTCGGACATCACCTCACCGTACGGGGCGGCCTGCCTTCCGGGCGGTCAGCGTGAGGAGTGTCGCCTCCGGAGGGCAGGCGAAGCGGACCGGGGTGTAGCGGTTGGCGCCGCAGCCCGCGGAGACGTGGAGGTAGGAGCGCTCGCCGCCCGCGGTGTGGGCGGACAGGCCCTTCACGCGCTTGGCGTCCAGGTCGCAGTTGGTGACGAGGGCACCGTAGAAGGGGATGCAGAGCTGGCCGCCGTGGGTGTGGCCGGCGAGGATCAGCGGGTAGCGGTCGGCCGCGAAGGCGTCCAGGACCCGCAGGTACGGGGCGTGGACGATGGCGAGGCTGAGGTCCGCGGCCGGGTCGGGGCCGCCGGCCACGCCCGCGTAGCGGTCGCGCTTGATGTGCGGGTCGTCGAGGCCGGTGAGGGCGATCTCGATGCCGTCGTCGAGCTTGAGGTGGCCGCGGGTGTTGCTGAGGCCCACCCAGCCGGCGGCGTCGAACGCGTCGCGCAGATCGCCCCACGGGTTGCGGACCACATTGGTGACCGGTTCCGTCTTGCCGTTGAGCCCGTGCTGACTGCGGGACTTCTCGATGAGGTACCGGGCCGGGTTGCGGAACCGGGGCCCGTAGTAGTCGTTCGAGCCGAAGACGTACGCGCCGGGGAAATCCATCAGCGGGCCGAGCGCGTCCAGGACCTCGGGGACGCCCTCCGGGTCGGAGAGGTTGTCACCGGTGTTGACGACGAGATCCGGGCGCAGCCCCGCCAGGGACTGCAGCCAGCGGCGCTTCCTGTTCTGGCCGGTGACCATGTGGATGTCGGAGACCTGCAGGATCCGGATCGGCCGCATCCCGGCGGGCAGCACCGGGACCTCGAAGCGGCGCAGCCGGAAGGCCTGCGGTTCGATTGCCGTGGCATAGGCCACGCACGCCGCGCCGACTGCCGTTACGCCGAGGGGAACTCCGTATCGCGCTCGCATATGTCCATCGTCGCAGATGAGATGAGGGCCGCCAGAGCATGCGGCGCTCCGCTGCCGCCCCGGAAGCCGGGAAAGGCGTTGATATCGACGATGAGCGGGGTCCCGGACCGGTCGGCGATCACGTCCACGCCGTAGACGTCGAGGGCGAAGACCTTGCCCGCCTGCAGCGCCAGATCGTGGGCCCCGGGGGGCGGCGGAGGCGGCGGGGGCTGGCCCCCGGGCTCAGCTGCCGCGCTGTCCGCGCTGTCCGCGCCGTGTGCGCCGTCCGCGCCGTGCGCGCTGTCCGGGCCGTCCGCGCTGTCCAGGGCTCCCAGGGGGGACGGGCGCAGGCCGGTGAAGACCTGGCCGGCGATCACCCACAGCTTGTGGTCCCAGCCGTCGCCCGGCGTGAAGTCCTGGACGACGACCAGCTCGTCCGGCCACCTGCGGGCGAGGTCCCGCAGCCCGGCGGCGTCGTCGACCCTGGCGACGACATCGCCGCGCCGGTTGGCCCGGCTCTTGACGATGAACGGATAGCCCGACGGCGGCGGAGCGGTGAGCCGTGACAGCGGAGCGACGGTCCGGGTCACGGGGAACGGGAGGCCCGCGGCCAGCGCGGTCTCCGCCATCCGGACCCGGTCCTGGCACAGCTCGGTCGACGCGGCCGAGTTGACGACACGCGCACCGCGCCGCTCCAGGGCCCGGGCGAGCCGGATCGCTTGCGGCGTATGGGACTTGAGGAGGTAGACGTCGGCGAGCGCGGCTGGTGCGGGTTCCGTGGCGTGGGCCGGGTCGGTGAACTCGACGTGGGTGTGGTGACGGTCCGCCAGCAGGGTGGCGGTGGCGGCCAGCAGCGGGTGGTCCGGCTTGTCCGTCAGGAAACAGACGCGCTGTCCGGTGGAATCAGCGGTGTTCATGTGCCGGCCTGTGCGGGGACGAAGGCCGCAGCCTGGGGAGTGAGTCCGGCGTGCCCGCCCGCTCCGCCCGTCCTGGCCAGGTCGAGCACGGCCCGCGCCACCCGGGCGACGGCGTCGGGCACCTTGCGGAAGCTCGGGAAGTCGTTGATGTCGACGACGACCGGACCGTCCGGCCCGAGCAGCACGTCGATCCCGTACAGGTCCAGGCCGAAGACGGCGCCGATCTCGGCCGCCAGCCCCGCCACCTCGCGGGGGAGCGGCACGAGCCGTTCGTCCACGGCGAGTTCCGGGCGCAGCGGCGAGGCCCGTACGGTCGCGAACGCCTCACCGCCGACGCAGTACACCTTCAGGTCCGTCCCGGAGTTGGGCACGTACGGCTGGGCTATGAGCAGACCACCGTCCTCAGGACCGGGGCCCGGGCCGGGACCGGAGGCCGCTTCGCCGCTGTCGCCGGACCCCGTGAGCTGGTCCGGCGTGTGCACCAGCCGCACCCCGCGCCCCGAGCTGCCCGCCGCGGGCTTCACGACCAGCGGGAAGTGCTCCTCGGGGACCTCCGCGAACAGTTCGGCCCTGGCGGCCGCGTACGTCACCGGCATCGGCAGACCGTGCTGCTGCGCGACGAGCGCGGTGAGTGCCTTGTCGCGGACCGCCCGGATCGCGCGGGCGTCGTTGACCGTGGTCAGGCCGAGTGCCGCCGCGCCTTCGAGGAGGGTCAGGCCGGGGCCGCCGGAGACGGTCTTCAGCACCCAGGCGTCGTGCGCGCCCGACTGCACCGCGGCGGAGAGCCCGGACAGTTCGGAGAACTCGGACAGCCGGATGAGAGAACCGCCGGGGCGGATGACGTCCACCTGGTGTCCCCAGGCGCCCAGTTGCCTGACCACGTCGAGAGGCATGCCGTCGTGACGGTAGTGCTCCTCGACGAGGAAACAGAGCCTCATCTGGTCCCCTTGCCCCCCGGACGTCCGCCGATCCGTCCGGCAGAGCTGTGACCGAACAGGATGCCATGGGGCGCTTGGTGTTCCGGCGCGCGGGACCGGTCCGGGACACCTCCGGGACCTGGACGGGACCTGGGCGGGACGCGGATGAGAGGCGGGCGGGACGCGGATGGGACCCGGACTGGACCCGACGGGACGTCGACAGGACCCGACGGAACGCCGACGGGACCCTGGACGCAGGCGTTAATGGGCGGCAGCACCGCCCCGCGGGTGCGAGACTCGACGGCATGACCACCACGCTCAAACAGCGACTGCACGACGACCTCATCGCGGCCATGAAGGGCCGCGACGAACTTCGCTCCGCCACGCTCCGCCTCACGCTGACCGCGATCACCAAGAAGGAGGTCGCGGGCACGACCGCCCGTGAACTCTCCGACGACGAGGTGCTCAAGGTGATCGCCGGTGAGGCGAAGAAGCGCCGCGAGGCGGCCGAAGCCTTCGCCCTGGGCAACCGTCCCGCCTCGGCCGAGCGCGAGCTGGCCGAGGGGGAGGTGCTCGACGCGTACCTGCCGAAGCAGCTGTCGGACGAGGAGCTGGTCGGGATCGTCACCGCCGCCGTGGCCGAGGCGAAGGCGGCCGGCGCCGAGGGCCCGCGCGCCATGGGCGCGATCATGAAGATCGTGAACCCGAAGGTCGCCGGTCTCGCCGAGGGCGGCCGCGTCGCGGCCGAGGTGAAGAAGCAGCTCGCGGGCTGATCCACCCGGTATCGCACGATCGCACGCGTGAGGGGCGTCACCCGAAGATTCCGGGTGGCGCCCCTCAGCCGTTCCGGCCGTTCCGATCGCAGTCGTTCCGGGCCCCCGCCGTCAGCGGTTGCCGCCCGTCACGCCGCCCGAGTGCCCGTTCCCGCCGCCGATGATGCCCGGCGGGATGGTGAACGAGGGGAAGGGGTTCGGGCTGGCCGGCGGCTTGCCGGTGCCGGCGGTCGTGGCGCCGGTGGTGTGGCCGGGCTTGCCCGGGTTGCCGGGGTTGGGCGGGGGCGTGCCGACCGGCTTGTCGGGGATGTTCAGCGGTACCTCGTTGAACGACTCTTCCGGTTTGCCCTCCAGGGCGCCGCTGACGGCGTCCTTCCAGATCGGTGCCGGGCCGGTGGCGCCGAACACCTTGTCGTAGTACTGGCCGCCGAAGGTGATCCCCGTCATCTTGATCGGCTTGACGCCCGGGTCACCGATCCACACCGCGGCGGACATGTTCGGGGTGTAGCCGACGAACCAGGCGGCCTTGCGGTCGTCGGTCGTACCGGTCTTGCCCGCGCTGTCGCGGTCGGTCAGGCCGGCCGCCTGGCCGGTACCGTCGTCGACCACGCCCTTGAGCATCGTGTTGACGGTGTCCGCCGTCGTCTGCGACATGGCCGTGGAGCACAGCGGCTGCGGGACCGGGATCGCCTTGTTGTCCGCGTCCTTGGCGGACTCGATCGCGATCGGCGCGCAGAAGGTGCCGCGGGCGGCGAAGGCGGCGTACGCGGCGGCCATGTCCAGCGGGGACATCTCGTTGACGCCGAGGGTGAACGACGCGCCGAGCCCGAAGGCCGTGCCGCCGGCCCGCTTGGTGATGCCCAGCTTGTTGACCATCTGGGTCACCGGGCAGAGGCCGACGTCGGCCTCCAGCGTCACGAAGTAGGTGTTGACCGACTTCTTGAGCGCTTCGGGCATGGCGTACGGGCCGACTTCCGACTCGCTCTCGTTCGGTACGGTGCCGGTGCCGGGATACTGCGCGCCGGAGCAGTCGCTCACCGACGGGTACGGGATCTCGTTCGGCGAGGGGTAGGTCTGGCTCGGCTGGTAGCCCGCCTCCAGCGCGGCGGCGGCGGTGAACGCCTTGAACGTCGAGCCGGACTGGTACCCGGCCCCGCCGCCCATGCCCCGGTCGACCGAGAGGTTGATCTGCGTCTCGTTCTTGCCGAAGCCGTACGGCCGGGACTGCGCCATCGCCCGGATCTTGCCCGTCCCCGGCTCCACCAGCGTGACCGCGGACGCGACCGGGTCGTCCTTGTAGACGTGCTTGGCGATGCCGTTCTGTGTCGACGCCTGCGCCTGCGGGTCCAGCGTCGTCTTGATCGTCAGGCCGCCCTGGCGCCAGCGCTTCGCGCGGGCTTCCTTCGTCTTGCCGAAGGCCGCGTTCTGCAGGAACGTGTTGCGGACGTAGTCGCAGAAGAAGCCGGCGCCGTTCACGGCGGTGATGCAGCCGTTCTTCGGCTTGCTGATCTTGAGGCCGAGCGGCAGCTTCTTCGTGGCGTCGGCCTGGGCCTGGGTGATGTCCTTCAGGTCGGCCATCCGCTGCAGTACGAGATTGCGGCGCTTGATCGATTCCTGCTCGTCGTTGACCGGGTCGAAGCGGCTGGGCGACTGGACGATGCCGGCCAGCATCGCGGCCTCGCCGACGGTCAGGTCCTTGGCGTGCTTGCTGAAGTACCGCTTGGCCGCGGCCTCGACGCCGTAGGCCTGCTCGCCGAAGAACGTGATGTTGAGGTAGTTCTCCAGGATCTGCTGCTTGCCGAGTTCCTTCTCGACCTGGATCGCGTACTTCATTTCCTTGATCTTGCGGCCGACGGTCTGCTGGACCGCCTGCGCGACCTTGTCCGGGTCGTCGCCGGCCTGCTCGATGAAGACGTTCTTCACGTACTGCTGGGTGAGGGTGGAGGCGCCCTCGGAGACGCCGCCGTCCTGCGCGTTCTTGTTGAGCGCGCGCAGGATGCCCTTGAGGTCGATCGCCCCGTGCTCGAAGTAGCGGGCGTCCTCGATCGCGACGATGGCCTTCAGTATGTTCGGGCTCATCTGCTGGATCGGGATGACGGTGCGGTCGCGCGAGTAGACGGTCGCGATCAGTCCGCCGTTGGCGTCGAGGATCTTCGAGGCCTGGCTGAGCGGCGGCCGCTTCAGCTCACCGGGCAGGTCCTGGAACCCTGAGGCGGTGCCCTTCGCCGACAGGCCGAGGGCGCCGGCGGCCGGCAGGGCGATTCCTGCCAGTACCACTCCGGACAGGACACTGACACCGAGGAACTTGGCGGCCTGCTGGGCCGTCGAGAGACCCCCGCCCGATCGCTTGTGAGGCATGGAGGCAGCCTACGTTGCGATTCCCCGGACGTGCGCCCATCTGTTCGCCTACTCTGTAACGGACAGGCGCGGTCGCTGAGCGTGCGCCTGTCCTCCATCGTCACTCTTGTGGGTGATGAGAACTGCCCGAATTCCTGTCATATGCCGGGCGACTTGGGCGATATGCCAGGCGCAGTGACCGCTCTGCCCCATAAGTCCGAAATGGGTGCCGCTCACTCCGTTGGGTGATCTGCCGCGCACCCATAGTCCATTCGGGCCATCGAAGATTGGGCCTGAAAGGGCTGTTGCGTCACGCCTACCTTCCGTAACGTCCTCAACTGGCAACGGTGAATATGCCGGTTGCCGCCGTGGGGGAGCCTCGATTCGGGAGAGGACGGCGCCAGCATGAGCAGCTGGGTAACCGACTGGAGCACGCAGGCAGCGTGCAAGACGACTGATCCGGACGAGCTTTTCGTCCAGGGAGCGGCCCAGAACAGGGCCAAGGCGGTATGCACCGGATGCCCGGTGCGGACGGAGTGCCTGGCGGACGCACTCGACAACCGGGTCGAGTTCGGCGTGTGGGGCGGGATGACGGAACGCGAGCGCAGGGCACTGCTGCGACGCCGTCCAACGGTGACCTCGTGGCGCAGGCTGCTCGAGACCGCCCGTACCGAGTACGAGCGGAGCACCGGCATCCTGCCGCTGGACGAAGAGGACGACTACGCCGCCGCGGGGTGATCCCCGGCAAGCCGTTCGCCGATCGAGCGCAAGCCGTCCAGATCGTGCACGTCGCCCGGTAGGGCCGCTACGTCGACCATCGGCACCTCAGGGTGCACGGAGACGAAACGGTCCCTGGTGCGGCGTTCGCGCGCGACCACGCGCATGCGCTCGGCGTGCAGCCGCAGCAGCCCGGCGGCAAGCCTCTGCTCGGGCGGAATCGTCATGTCGTCGGCCGCTTCGGCCGGGGTCTTCGGGTCCGTCCCGTCGTCGGTCCCGTCGGCAACGGAGTCAGCCTTCCCGGCCTCACGATCCACAATGCCGCCGTCCACAAGATTTTCCCGCGGCTCCTCGAGCGCCTGGGCGGCGGCCAGCGCCCGCTCCGCCGTGAGCTGCGGCGCTCCGCTGCCGTGCACCCGGTTCAGCACCAGGCCGGCCAGCGGCATGCGCTCGGCGGCCAGCCGCTCGACGAAGTACGCGGCCTCGCGCAGCGCGTCCCGCTCAGGCGCGGCCACCACGAGGAACGCCGTCCCGGGGGCCTGCAACAGCTTGTACGTGGCGTCCGCGCGCTTGCGGAAGCCGCCGAACATGGTGTCCATTGCGGCGATGAAGGTCTGCACGTCACCCAGCAGATGCGCGCCCATCACCTTGCTCAGGACGCCCGTCATCATCGACATGCCGACATTGAGGAACTTCATCCCGGCCCGGCCGCCGACCTTCGCGGGCGCCATCAGCAGCTTGATGAACTTCCCGTCCAGGAACGAGCCGAGGCGCTGCGGGGCGTCCAGGAAGTCCAGCGCGGACCGGCTCGGCGGGGTGTCGACGATGATCAGGTCCCAGGCGTCCAGCGCGCGCAGCTGGCCCAGCTTCTCCATCGCCATGTACTCCTGCGTGCCCGCGAAGCCGGCCGACAGGGACTGGTAGAAGGGGTTGTCGAGGATCGCGCGGGCCCGCTCGGGGTCCGAGTGCTGGAGCACGACCTCGTCGAAGGTCCGCTTCATGTCGAGCATCATCGCGTGCAGCGTGCCGCCCGCGGACTCGTCGATGTCGGTGACCGGGCGCGGTGTGTTGTCCAGCTCGCTGAGGCCCATCGACTGCGCGAGCCGGCGGGCCGGGTCGATGGTCAGGACGACGCACTTGCGGCCGCGTTCCGCGGCACGCACTCCCAGCGCGGCGGCGGTCGTGGTCTTGCCGACGCCGCCGGAGCCGCAGCAGACGATGATGCGGGTCTTGGGATCGTCGAGGAGCGGGTCGATCGCCAGCACCGGACTCTCCAGATCCCCCGGATTCTCCAGGCTCATGTCAGTTCCCCCCGCCGACGTGCCCATGTCGGTTCTCCTCGCCGGCTCCTACCCATGTCAGCTCTCCCCGCCCGTCATTCCCTGCTTGCGCAGGCTGTCGGCCAGCCGGTAGAGGCCGCCGAGGTCGACGCCCTCGCCGCGCAGTTCCAGTTCGTACGTCGGCAGGCCGAGGGTGGCGATCTCGGCGCGCTCGCGGCGCTCCAGCAGGACGCGCTGGGCGTGCTCGTGGGCCTGCGCGAGCAGCGGGTCGACGAGCCGCTCCGCCTGCCCGCCCTTGCGGGCACCGCCCAGGCCGGCCTGGGACAGTGCCTTGGCGACGGCGGTGCGCCGGCCGTTGGCGGCCGATTCGAGGTCCGCGTCGTCCAGCAGCACCGGGCGCAGCATGTTGACCACGACGGCTCCCACGGGCAGCCCGGCCGCCCGCAGTTCCGCGACGCCGTCCACGGTCTCCTGGACCGGCATCTCCTCCAGCAGCGTCACCAGGTGCACCGCGGTCTCGGTGGACTTCAGCACCCGCATCACGGCCTGCGCCTGGTTGTATATCGGCCCGATCCTGGCCAGTCCCGCGACCTCGTCGTTGACGTTGAGGAAGCGGGTGATGCGGCCGGTCGGCGGGGCGTCCATCACGACCGCGTCGTACGCCCGCCAGCCCGCGTTGTCCTTGCGGCGCACGGCCTCGCACGCCTTGCCGGTCAGCAGGACGTCCCGCAGACCGGGGGCGACGGTCGTCGCGAAATCGATCGCGCCGAGCTTCTTGAGGGCGCGGCCCGCCCGGCCGAGTTTGTAGAACATGTCCAGGTAGTCCAGCAGCGCGAGCTCGGGGTCGATGGCGAGCGCGCGCACCTCGCCACCGCCGGGCGCGACGGCGATCTTCCGCTCCTCGTAGGGCAGCGCCCCGGTCTCGAAGACCTGGGCGATGCCCTGCCGTCCCTCGACCTCGATCAGCAGCGTGCGGCGGCCTTCGGCGGCGAGGGCGAGCGCCAGAGCGGCGGCGACCGTGGTCTTCCCGGTGCCGCCCTTGCCCGTGACGATATGGAGCCTGGTGGGGGTGGACTGTTGAGGGCTCACACTTCGAGCCTAACCACTCGGCCTTCGGCCCAAGCAGTCCACTGCCCAGGTGTGGCCTCTATCTCCCGGCGGGACCTCGCCGGGCAGCGCTGGCGGGTGCTGGCCGGGGCGGGTGGGAGCAGGCGTTACAGTCGGCTCCATGGCTAAGTGGGAATACGCGACCGTGCCGCTTCTTGTGCACGCGACGAAGCAGATTCTGGACACGTGGGGCGAGGACGGCTGGGAGCTGGTCCAGGTCGTACCCAATGGGAACAACGCGGAACAGCTGGTGGCCTACTTCAAGCGGGAGAAGCAGGCGTGAGCGCGGTCGAGGACAGGATCGCCTCGCTCGGGATGACGCTGCCCGCCGTGGTGCCGCCGCTGGCCGCGTACCAGCCGGCCGTGCAGTCGGGTGTGTACGTGTACACGTCCGGCCAGCTGCCGATGGTGGACGGCAAGCTGACGGTGACCGGCAAGGTCGGCGCCGAGGTGACGCCCGAGGAGGCCAAGGACCTGGCCCGTACGTGCGCGCTGAACGCGCTCGCGGCGGTCAAGTCGGTCGTCGGTGACCTGGACCGCATCAAGCGGGTCGTGAAGGTCGTCGGTTTCGTCGCCTCGGCGACGGACTTCACCGGGCAGCCGGCCGTGATCAACGGTGCGAGCGAGCTCCTCGGCGAGGTGCTCGGCGAGAAGGGCGTGCACGCGCGCAGCGCCGTCGGCGTGGCCGTGCTGCCGCTGGACGCTCCGGTCGAGGTCGAGATCCAGGTCGAGCTGGTCTGACGCCGGGTCGCGCTGGTCCGAGCGCTCCGCAGGCCGGGCCGGGTGCCCGGCCGCGGAGACTCACCCTCGAACATCAGGGCGGCAGGACGTACGATCCCGCCCATGACCACGAGCAGCGGCGGCACGAGTGACGGACAGTGGTTCCCGGCCTCCTGGCCGGACCGGATCCGGGCGCTGGCGAACGGGGATCTGACCCCCGTGACCCCGCGCAGGGCCGCGACCGTACTGCTCCTGCGGGACAGCCCGGACGGTACGAGCGACGGCCCGGCCGTCCACATGCTGCGCAGACGCGCCTCCATGGCCTTCGCCGGGGGCGCGTACGCGTATCCGGGCGGTGGGGTCGACCCGCGGGACGAGAAGCCGGTCCGGTGGGCCGGCCCGTCGCTCGCGCAGTGGTCGGCCGCCCTCGGGGTGGACCCGGTGTCGGCGCAGGCGGTGGTCTGCGCGGCGGTGCGGGAGACGTTCGAGGAGTCGGGCGTCCTGCTGGCGGGTCCGGACGGTGACAGCGTCGTGGCGGACACCACCGGCGAGAGCTGGGAGGCCGACCGGGAGGCACTGGTCAGCCGGGAGCTGTCGTTCGCCGACTTCCTGGCCCGGCGCGAGCTGGTGCTGCGCTCCGATCTGCTCGGCCCGTGGGCGCGCTGGATCACCCCGGAGTTCGAGGAGCGCCGTTACGACACCTGGTTCTTCGTCGCGATGATGCCGGCCGGGCAGCGCACCCTGGACGTCTCGGGCGAGGCCGACCACACGGTGTGGCTGCGCCCGGCCGAGGCCGTGGAGGGCTACCGGCGCGGCGAGATGGTGATGATGCCGCCGACCATCGCGACGCTGCGCGCGCTGCTCCCGTACGACTCGGTGAAGGCGGCCCTGGCGGGCGCGGCCGGCCGGGATCTGACGCCGGTGCTGGCGCGGGCGGTGCTCGAAGAGGGGCAGATCGTGCTGAGCTGGCCGGGGCACGAGGAATTCACCAAGCACATTCCGCAAGGATCCGGGCAAGGATCCGGGCAAGGATCCGGGCAAGGATCCGGGCAAGGATCCGGGCAAGGATCCGAGCAAGGACCCAACTCGTCGCAAGGAGCAGCTGAATGACGTCGGCGATCCTGCCCGGCAGGCCGCAGCCGACGGTCGGCGGCCCCGCGACGGCACGTGCCGTCTGCGTCCTGGCCCCGAACCCGTCGCCGATGACCCTGGACGGCACCAACACCTGGCTGCTCTCCGAGCCGGGTTCCGATCTCGCGGTCGTCATCGACCCGGGCCCGCTCGACGACGCGCATCTGCGCAACGTCGTCGCGACCGCCGAGGCGGCCGGCAAGCGCGTCGCGCTGACACTCCTCACCCACGGCCACCCGGACCACGCGGAGGGCGCCGCGCGCTTCGCCGAGCTGACGGGGACGAAGGTCCGGGCGCTCGACCCGGCGCTGCGGCTGGGCGACGAGGGGCTGGCGGCGGGCGACGTCATCACCACCGGCGGTCTGGAGCTGCGCGTCGTCGGCACGCCCGGGCACACCGCGGATTCGCTCTCCTTCCATCTGCCGGCCGACAGCGCCGTCCTGACCGGTGACACGGTGCTGGGGCGCGGCACGACGATCGTGGTGCACCCGGACGGCCGGCTCGGCGACTACCTCGACTCCCTGCGCCGTCTGCAGGCGATGACGATGGCCGGCGTCGACACGGTGCTGCCCGGCCACGGCCCGGTGCTGAAGGACGCGCGCGGCGCCGTCGAGTACTACCTCGCGCACCGCGCGAGCCGGCTGGCGCAGGTGGAGACCGCCGTGGAGGCGGGCTGTCTGACGCCCGCCCAGGTGGTCGCGCACGTCTACTACGACGTCGACCGGTCGCTGTGGCCGGCGGCGGAGCTGTCGGTGCGGGCGCAGCTGGACTATCTGCGCGAGCACGGGCTGATCGAGGACCGGCGGACCTACTGATGACGGATCGACCGATGAGCGGCCAGGAGACGTCCGGCCCGGCGGTGAAGGAGTTCGACCCGTGGTCCGCCGCGTTCGTCGCGGACCCGTATCCGGCGTACGAGGCGCTGCGCGCGGCGGGCCGCGCGCACTGGTTCGAGCCCACCCGGCAGTGGCTGATCCCGCACTACGACGATGTGAGCGCGCTGCTGCGCGACCGCCGGCTGGGGCGTACGTATCTGCACCGGTTCACCCACGAGGAGTTCGGCCGCGAGGCGCCGCCGGCCGGGCACGAGCCGTTCCACGTCCTCAACGACAACGGCCTGCTGGACCTGGAGGCCCCCGACCACACCCGGATCCGCCGGCTGGTCGCGAAGGCGTTCACCCCGCGCACCGTCGAGCGGCTCGCGCCGACCGTGCAACGGCTGGCCGACGAGCTGGTCGATGGTCTGCAGGCGGACGGCGGCGGTGACCTGCTGGCCCGGGTCGCGGAACCGCTGCCCGTCGCGGTCATCGCGGAGATGCTCGGCATCCCGCCCGGCGACCGGCAGCCGCTGCGGCCCTGGTCGGCGGACATCTGCGGGATGTACGAGCTGAACCCGGACGAGGAGACCGCCCGGCGGGCGGTGCGGGCGAGCGAGGAGTTCTCGGAGTATCTGCGCGGGCTGATCGCCGAGCGCCGCCGTACACCGGGCGAGGACCTGATCAGCGCCTTGATCGCCGCCTACGAGGACGGGGACACGCTCAGCGAGCAGGAGATGGTCTCCACCTGCGTGCTGCTGCTCAACGCCGGCCACGAGGCGACGGTGAACACCACAGCGAACGGCTGGTTCACCCTGTTCCGCCATCCTGATCAGCTCGAACTGCTCCGCGCGGAACCCGGGCTGCTCCGCGACGCCATCGAGGAACTGCTGCGGTACGACACCCCGCTGCAGATGTTCGAGCGCTGGGTCCTGGACGACATCCAGGTCGGCGACACGGTGATCCCGCGGGGTTCCGAGGTCGCGCTGCTCTTCGGGTCCGCCAACCGCGACCCGTCGCGCTTCCCCGACCCCGGCCGGCTGGACCTGCGCCGCCCGGCCGCCGACAACCGGCATCTCACCTTCGGTGCCGGTATTCACTACTGCCTGGGCGCGCCGCTGGCCCGCATCGAACTGGCCGCGTCCTTCGGCACGCTGCTGAGCCGCGCGCCGGGTCTGCGGCTCGCCGCCGAACCGCGCTGGAAGCCCGGCTACGTCATCCGGGGCCTGGAGGAACTGCTCGTCAGCTGGTGACGCGCCCGGCTCCCGGCGTGATCTGCGTCTCTTCCTCAGGCGCGGGGCACCGTGAGCCGCCAGGCGCCCGGCTGGACCGTCCAGGTGCGGGTCCTGACCGGTCCGGCGAGGGCGGAATCCGCGCGGTAGCGGAAGTCCCGGCCCGAGACGGTGACGGTCGCGGCCTCCACGCACAGCGGTTCCGGGCTGTCGGGAAGGCTCACCCGGACCTCGATGAGCCCCGGGTTCACCGTCCGGAACGACACCTCGTGCACGGGGTGGTCCAGGTCCACCAGCACCACCCCGTCCGCCTCGATCCGCAGCCGCTGGCGCGGCGCGTGCCCGTGGCCGTGCCCCGGCCCGTGCGCGTTCGAGGGCGCCGGCATCGTCAGCGTCCGGACCAGCGACCGGGCGGTGCGCCCACCCGTCACCCGCCACCACCCTTTCAACGAATCGCTTGGCTCCCCATCCCTGTTCGGCGACCACCAGTGCGACGAGGATCCCGCGCCGTTGGAGGGGATCTGCAGCGTGCCCAGCACGATGCCGTCGCTGTCGTCGACCAGCAGGTCCAGCTCGCGGTCCATGCCGTCGAGCACCGCCCGCGCCGCGGGCAGCACCTGGCCCGGCACGCCCAGCGCCCGGGCGAGCGAGGAGCGCGGCCCGATCGGCACCAGCGCCAGCGGGCCCTCGCCGAGTGCCCGCTCATGGTGCAGTGCCCGCACCGCCCGCAGCAGGGTCCGGTCGTCGCCCAGCACCACCAGACGGCGCCGGCCGCGATGGGCCAGCACCCGGGCCACCTCTTCGGCCGAATCCGGAAGAGCGATTTTTACGGAGGACGCGCCCGCACACAGGACATCCTTCGCGATGCGGACGGATTCGCCGTCGACGGCACGTGCCGCGGGGTCGATGACCACGAGCAATTGACGCCCGTCAGGTGGCTGAGCCGACACCTTGGTCCTTCCTCAGGTAAAATCTCGGTGCAAGAGCCCCTTGCGCCGTTGCGTCAGGGGCTTGGTCTATTCCGGGGCACCGGTTCGACGGCTCTCTGCACGTTGGACATGCCCCGCCCGGAAGGGGTGTACGCCTGTGCCCGCACTTGTGCTGCTCGGTGCTCAGTGGGGTGACGAAGGCAAGGGGAAGGCCACTGACCTGCTCGGTGGCTCCGTGGACTATGTCGTGCGTTACCAGGGCGGCAACAATGCCGGCCACACGGTCGTCGTCGGCGACCAGAAGTACGCACTGCATCTCCTCCCCTCCGGAATCCTGTCGCCGGGGTGTACCCCGGTCATTGGTAACGGTGTCGTCGTGGACCCGGCGGTCCTGCTCTCCGAGCTGAGCGGACTGAACGACCGCGGCGTCGATACGTCCAAGCTTCTGATCAGCGGGAACGCCCATCTGATCACTCCGTATCACCAGACCATCGACAAGGTGACGGAGCGGTTCCTCGGCAGCCGCAAGATCGGTACGACCGGGCGCGGTATCGGCCCGGCCTACGCCGACAAGATCAACCGCGTCGGGATCCGCGTGCAGGACCTCTTCGACGAGTCGATCCTGCACCAGAAGGTGGAGGCCGCACTCCACGAGAAGAACCAGCTCCTGGTCAAGCTCTTCAACCGGCGTGCGATCAGCGTCGACCAGGTCGTCGAGGAATACCTCGGTTACGCGGAGCAGATCAAGGACTTCGTCGCCGACACCGGTCTGATTCTGAACAAGGCGCTGGACGAGGGCAAGGTCGTGCTGATGGAGGGCGGCCAGGGCACGCTGCTCGACGTCGACCACGGCACCTATCCCTTCGTCACCTCGTCGAACCCGACCGCCGGCGGTGCCTGCACGGGCTCCGGCATCGGCCCGACGAAGATCAGCCGTGTGATCGGCATCCTCAAGGCCTATACGACGCGAGTCGGCGCCGGTCCGTTCCCGACCGAGCTGTTCGACGAGGACGGCGAGAAGCTGCGGGTCATCGGCCACGAGCGCGGGGTCACCACCGGCCGCGACCGTCGCTGCGGCTGGTTCGACGCGGTCATCGCGCGGTACGCGACCCGCGTCAACGGCCTGACGGACTTCTTCCTCACCAAGCTCGACATCCTCACCGGCTGGGAGCAGATCCCGGTCTGCGTGGCCTACGAGATCGACGGCAAGCGCGTCGAGGAGCTGCCCTACAACCAGAGCGACTTCCACCACGCGAAGCCGATCTACGAGATGCTCCCCGGCTGGTCCGAGGACATCACGAAGGCGCAGACCTTCGACGACCTGCCGAAGAACGCGCAGGCGTACGTCAAGGCGCTCGAAGAGATGTCGGGCGCGCCGATCTCCGCGATCGGCGTGGGTCCCGGCCGTACCGAGACGATCGAGATCAACTCGTTCCTCTGACGGACGGCGGCCGGTCAGGCCGACGGCATCGACGCGGCGCGCCCCGGTGGCAGGACCACCGGGGCGCGCCGCGTTCTGCCGTCCGTGGACCAGCTGTGCGTCGTTCCGCGCCGTCAGTCGATCTTCGTGTAGGTGAGCGGGGCCTTGCCCGGCTCACGGGAGTCGCGCAGCAGATGGGAGTCGTCGATCGCCGTGAGCGTCGAGGACAGCCCCGGGTTGCAGGAGGTGGCGGGCACCGCGCTGGTCAGGAGCGAAGGGCTCAGCGCCAGCGGCGGACCGGCCGACGTCATGTGCATCGTCCACTCGCACTGATAGGTGCTTCCGGTGCCGGCCAGCGTGACGGTGCCGTTCCGCCGGATCGTCAGCGTGCGGGTGTTGGTGCCGTTGCTGTCGAACCCCGCCTGCCAGGTGCCGACGAGCCGGTCGGGTACCTCACCGGGCGGGGTGGAGGCGGTCTCCGACGTGGACGGCGAGTTCTGCGGCGTACCGGAGCCGGACGGGGTGCCCGTCCCGGGACCGCCGCCGAGGCCCTGGTTGCCCGTGCTGTCGCCCTTGCCCTTGCCGAGGTCGAGTGCGACGACGGCCGCACCGGCGCCCGCGAGCACCGCGACCGCCACCGCGACGGCGATCAGCACACCCTGCCGCCGCCGGCGCGGCGGCGGGGCCGCGTACTCCGGCGGGTGTCCGTATCCGGGGTGCGGGTAGCCGTAGCCGCCGGGCGCGTACGGGGACGGGGCCGGTGGGGCCGGGTCGACCACGGTCGGCCGGGCGGGCAGCGACGGCGCGGAGGCAGGGGCCGGGGTCGGGAGGGGAGCGGAGCCGGATTCCGGCTCGGGTGCGGGCCGCGCGGCCGGGGGCGCCGGGCTGGCACCTCCGTCGTGCGGGTTCTCGGCCTCCAGCAGCCGCACGGCGTGCCGGCCGAGCTGCGCGACGATCGCGCTGGGCAGCCAGGTCCTGCCGTCCTCCGGCGGGTGGGCGGCGATCCGCTCCAGCACCGCGTCCAGGTCCGGCCGCTGGTCGGCCGCCTTGACCAGACACTCCGCGACCAGCTCGCGCAACGCGCCGGGCAGCTCGTCCAGGTCCGGCGGCTCCTGCGCGATCCGGAACATCTGGGCGTGCACCCCGCTGCTCGCGGCGCCGAACGGCTGTTTCCCGGTCGCCGCGTACGCCAGCACCGAGCCCAGGCAGAAGACGTCGCAGGCCGGGGTGACCCGGTCGCCGCGCACCTGCTCCGGCGACATGAAGCCCGGCGAGCCGACCAGCGCGCCGGTGCTCGTCACCCCGCCGGTGACGGTCTCCAGGGCGCGGGCGATGCCGAAGTCGATGACCCGTGGGCCATCGATCGTGATCATGACATTCGAGGGCTTCAGATCGCGGTGGACGAGCCCGGCGGCGTGGATGTCCTTGAGCGCGTGGGCCAGCCCGGCCGCCAGCACCCACACCGAGCGCTCCGGCAGCGGGCCGTACTCCTTGGCGATGACGTGCTGCAGCGTCGGCCCGGCGATGTAGCCGGTGGCGACCCAGGGGATCTCGGTCTCGGTGTCGGCGTCGAGGACCGGCGCCGTCCATGCGCCGCCGACCCGGCGGGCCGCCTGGACCTCCTGCCGGAAGCGGGCCCTGAACTCGTCCTGGGCGGCCAGTTCGGCCCGCACCAGCTTCACCGCGACGGTCCGGCCGCGTTCCGAACGGGCCAGGAAGACCCGCCCCATACCGCCGGTGCCGAGCCGGCCCAGCAGCCGGTACGCGCCGATCCACTGCGGATCGCCGGCCCTGAGTTCTTCCATGCCCCCCGTGCCTCCTCCCGGCCTTCCGGCCGACCCGTAGCCGAAGAATAGTCTGACCGTTCGAGCGGGTCCCCGGGGCGGGTGGCCCGGGCCTGAAAGGCGCCCGCACCGGGTCCACGTAAGGTCCCGCGCCGGATTCCCGGGACCCCGTTCCGGGAGCTCCGTGGGACCGGATCCCATGACAGGCTGTCGGGGAACGTGGCGTGTGCCATACAAGGTGACCGTGTCCCTGACCGGCGGGGATCCTTAGCCTGGAGCGCATGACCCCTCCTTTCGCCGTCGCCGATCCCGAGACCGGAGCCGCCGTCAAGGCCGCCGACCGGGCGCACGTCTTCCACTCGTGGTCCGCGCAGGCGGTCATCGATCCGCTGGCCGTGGCCGGGGCCGAGGGCTCGTACTTCTGGGACTACGACGGCAACCGCTATCTGGACTTCTCGTCCCAGCTGGTGAACACCAACATCGGGCACCAGCACCCGAAGGTCGTCGCCGCGATCCAGGAGCAGGCCGCCAAGCTCTGCACCATCGCGCCGGGCTTCGCCGTCGACGTCCGCTCCGAGGCGGCCCGGCTGATCGCCGAGGTCACCCCCGGCGATCTGAACCAGGTCTTCTTCACCAACGGCGGCGCCGAGGCGGTCGAGAACGCCGTCCGCATGGCCCGGCTGCACACCGGCCGGCACAAGGTGTTCAGCGCCTACCGCTCCTACCACGGCGCCACCTCCACCGCGATCAACCTCACCGGCGACCCGCGCCGCTGGCCGTCGGACACCGCCTCGGCGGGCGTCGTGCACTTCTGGGGCCCGTACCTGTACCGCTCGCAGTTCCACGCGACGAGCGAGGAGCAGGAGTGCGAGCGCGCGCTGGAGCACCTGGAGCAGCTCGTCGCGTTCGAGGGCCCGCAGTCCGTCGCCGCGATCATCCTGGAGTCGGTGGTCGGCACCGCGGGCATCCTGGTGCCGCCGGCCGGCTACCTCGCCGGCGTGCGGGAGATCTGCGACCGGTACGGGATCGTCTTCATCCTCGACGAGGTCATGTCCGGCTTCGGCCGTACCGGCGCGTGGTTCGCCGCCGACCACTGGGGCGTCGTCCCGGACCTGCTGACCTTCGCCAAGGGCGTCAACTCCGGCTACGTGCCGCTCGGCGGCGTCGCCATCTCCCCGGAGATCGCCGCGACCTTCGCCACCCGCGCCTACCCGGGCGGTCTCACCTACTCCGGCCACCCGCTGGCCTGCGCCTCCGCCGTCGCGACCATCAACGCGATGCGCGAGGAGCGGATCGTGGAGAACGCCGCCGACATCGGTGAACGGGTCATCGGCCCGGCGCTGCGCGACATCGCCGCCCGGCACGCCTCGGTCGGCGAGGTGCGCGGCCTCGGTGTCTTCTGGGCCCTCGACCTCGTCAAGGACAAGGCGACGCACGAGCCGCTCGTGCCGTACAACGCGGCCGGCGCCGACAACGCGCCGATGGCCGAGTTCGCGGCGGCGTGCAAGAAGGGCGGTCTGTGGCCCTTCGTCAACATGAACCGCACGCATGTCGTCCCGCCGTGCACGGTGACCGAGGCCGAGGCCAAGGAGGGCCTGGCGGCACTGGACGAGGCGCTCGCCGTGACCGACCGGTACGCCGTCAACGGATAGCGCTTGCCCCCGGCGACCGCCCGGCAACGGCCCGCCGACCCCCGGTAGCGGCCTCCGCCGGCCGTCAACACCGCGTGGCTCATCGCGAAATGCACATAACCCCCACACGCTTCCCTCCCCGGACGTGCGGTTGATTTCCGAACCTTCGCCTATCGTGTGCGGAGTAATCGGAGTGAAACGTACGTTCGGGCGAGGAGGCGGCAGTGCTTGCGGACACCACACCGGTGAAGCGCAACAGCCTGCGGCAGCAGATCGCCGACGCACTCCGCGACGAGGTGCTCACCGGCCGGCTCCCGGCCGGGCGGGACTTCACCGTCAAGGAGATCGCGGAGCTGTACGGCGTCTCCGCCACGCCCGTCCGTGAGGCCCTGGTCGACCTGGCCGCGCAGGGCCTGCTCGACGTCGAGCAGCACCGCGGCTTCCAGGTCCGGCGGTTCGGCCCCGACGACTTCGTCTCCATGGTCGAGGCCCGCAACCTGGTGACCGAGGGGATCTTCCGGCGCATCGAGGGCGACCAACTGCGGGAAGTGCCGGCCGATGTCCTCGCGTCGGTGCGCCGCCGTGGCGAGGCCGCGGCGCGGGCCGCGCGGTCCGGCATGCTCGACGTACTCATCGGCTGTGACATCCGCTTCTGGCGCGAAGTCGCGGCATTGTCGGGCAATCCACACATTTGCGAATTCCTCGACCGGATCCGCACCCAGACCTGGATGTACTCGATCCCGTATCTGCGCGCCCATCCGATGCTCGCGGGCGTCTGCTGGTCGGACCACGTCGAACTCGTCGACGCCGTCCGGGACCGCGATCTGGCCGCGGCACGCCGTATCGTCGCCGACTACAACGAGCACGCCCTCGCCCTCATGGCGAAGCTGGCCCCCCGATAACGAGGGCGGGCGACCGCGCGAACGACCCTTCAGGACAGCCGGAAGGGTTCCACCTCCTGACGCCGACCGCGCCTCGCACTACGCTGGCCCGACGATCGCATAGACGACTTGGAGCGCCTGTGGCCTGCGACTTGTGGCTGGTTCCCCTTGTGGATGTGCTCTGCCACAGCCCCGAAAACCCTTTCTCCGAGGAACTGGCCCGCTACGACAAGGCCTTGAACGACGCGGGCCTGCCGCCGGTGCCCGTCCACACCTATATGCCAGGGCTGTCCGGCGACGTCGGCCCGGTCGCCGGCTTCGACTACGACGCCCTGCATTTCCTGCGCCGGGCCTTCCTGTTGAACCTGCAGGGCCTGGAGGTCACCCCCGTCGACGCGCTCGGCGGCGACTACGAGCAACTGCTGGAGATGTTCGAGGCGACCGCCCAGCAGTCGCACCTCGTCTGGCACTACGACCACGCCGGCGCGTACGTGCCGCTGGACTTCCCGCACCCGGTCGTCAACGACGAACTGCTCGAAGGCGGCGGCCCGCTGGGTTCGAGCCACGGACTGCTGCGCGATCTCGCGTCCGTCGCGGCGGCGATCGGCATCGACGCGGCCAACCCGCCGCAGGCCCCGGCCCCGCCGGACCGGCCCACCGGACTGGAGGAGCCGGCCGCCCCGCCGTCGTACGATCCCAGCCCGTTCGCCCGCGAACGGCATGTCTGGCTCGGCCTGCACGCGGCGGCGACCCGCTCGCTGGCGCAGGGCTCGATGGTGGTCTTCAGCTGAGGCGGCCTCCGGTCGAGGCGACGTTCGAGGCGGCCCTCAGCTGACGGAAGGGCCGCCGGCCGCTCAGCGGGCCGGCCCCTCCGGGGGCCGCTGGCGCGGCATGTTCGGACGGCCGCCGGGTGCCATCGGGAAGCGGCCGGCGGGGACCCCCTCGGTGCGCGCGGCCCACGGCACGGTGGCCTGCGCGCGCAGCGGCGCGGTCCGCGTCCCGAACTCCGTCATCCAGTCCGCCGTCTCCATCCTGACCAGGTCCGAGACGTCCTCGCAGAACCGGCGCAGCACCGCCAGACAGCGTTCGGCCGCCTCGGCCGCCGTGCCCTCGGTGGGGCCCAGCACCTCGCGGACGCTCTCCGACGCCCAGTCGAAGCGCAGCGCCTCCAGCCGCCGCTGCACCGCCTGCGCGGTGGCGACGTCCCGCATCCAGCCGGACGTCAGCCCGAAGCAGCGGTCGATGCCGACACAGGCCGCGGCGAGGAGCAGCGCCACATAACCCCAGCGCGCGGCGCCGGCCGCGGCCCCGGTCAGCTCGATCAGCGGCAGCCCCGCGCCCACGGTGCCGAAGAACGCGGCGGCCAGCCGCAGCCCGCGCGCCCCGTGCCGCTTCCAGACCCGGTCGGCGAGGTACCAGTCGGTGGTGTTGAGCGCCCCGGACTCGGCCCAGCGGTAGAGCTCCTCCAAGCGTTCGGCGGGCTCGCCCCAGTCGCCGAGCGGAAAAGGCAGCGCCCGCAGGTCCTCCTGGCTATGCAGAGCCCGTTGAACGGGCTCCTCCCGGGGAGCCTCCTCGGGATACATGTCCGGCTGGCTCACTGCGCGCTCCCTCGCATTCCGGCGCTCGTCTTCCGACACGACGAAGCTCCCTTCTTACCGCCGAACGGCTGACCATGGGGGAAGGATTTTTGGATTTCATCCCTTAAAGGCCGCGTGGTCAGGTATGGGCCGAACATCCGTCCCACTCGAAAGAGTGAGCCGCCGCGCGCGGCACGGGGCTCCGCACGGGGCCACTACCCTTGGGCACGTGAAGGTCCTTGTCATCGGCGGCGGCGCCCGCGAACACGCCCTGTGCCGCTCACTGTCCCTCGACCCCGATGTCACCTCGCTGCACTGCGCCCCCGGCAACGCCGGGATCGCGGAGGTCGCCGAGCTGCACCCGGTCGACGCCCTCGACGGCGCCGCCGTCGCCGACCTCGCCGTCTCGATCGGCGCGGACTTCGTGATCGTCGGTCCGGAGGCCCCGCTGGTGGCGGGCGTCGCCGACGCGGTCCGGGCCCGCGGTGTCGACTGCTTCGGCCCGTCCGCGGAAGCCGCGCAGCTGGAAGGCTCCAAGGCGTTCGCCAAGGAGATCATGGCCGGCGCGGGGGTGCCCACCGCCCGCTCCTACGTATGCACCACCGCCGAGCAGATCGACGTGGCGCTGGACGCCTTCGGCGCCCCGTACGTCGTCAAGGACGACGGACTGGCCGCGGGCAAGGGCGTCGTCGTCACCGATGACCTCGCCACCGCCCGCGCGCACGCGCTGGCCTGCGACCGCGTCGTCATCGAGGAGTTCCTCGACGGCCCCGAGGTCTCGCTGTTCGCCGTCACCGACGGTGTGACGGTCGTCCCGCTGCAGCCCGCCCAGGACTTCAAGCGCGCGCTGGACGCCGACGAGGGCCCCAACACCGGCGGTATGGGCGCGTACTCGCCGCTCCCGTGGGCCGACCCCAAGCTGGTCGACGAGGTCGAGCGGACCGTTCTGCAGCCCACCGTGGACGAGCTGCGCCGCCGCGGCACCCCGTTCGCCGGGCTGCTCTACGCGGGTCTGGCGATGACCTCGCGCGGGGTGCGCGTGATCGAGTTCAACGCGCGCTTCGGCGACCCCGAGACCCAGGTCGTCCTCGCCCGTCTCAAGACCCCGCTGGCCGGTCTGCTGCGGGCCGCCGCGACGGGCCGCCTCTCCGAGGTGGAGCCGCTGCGCTGGAGCGAGGGCGCGGCCGTGACCGTCGTCATCGCCTCGTACAACTATCCGGACACCCCGCGCACCGGCGACCCGATCACCGGTCTGGCGGACGTCGTGGAGCAGGACGAGCACGCGTACGTGCTGCACGCAGGCACCAGGATCGACGACGAGGGCCGCGTGGTGAGCGCGGGCGGCCGGGTGCTGTCCGTCACCGCCACCGGCGCTGACCTGGCCAAGGCCCGGGAACGGGCGTACCGCGCGGTCGCCCGGGTGCGGCTCGACGGCTCGCACCACCGGACCGACATCGCGGCCAAGGCGGCGGGAACCGGCCAGTCCTGAATCAGCCCTTGGGGTGGCTTTGCCCAAAGCCACCCCAAGGAGTGATGGCTTCTCCATCCGGCTGACGTGGCAGCGGTCCCCAACTACTGTGCCCCGGAAGCGCACTGCCGGACGGCGTGGTGCTGTGCGGCAAGTAGCCGTACAGACATTGCGATGTCCGTGGGCGGTGCGACAGTGGGATAAGCCGCCGACGGCGGTCCTGACAGTGAGACGGGGGTGAGCCGCCCGATGGCTGGAGAAACAGGTGAGGGAGTCGCACGCTCCCGTGCGCTGGCGGTGCTGCGGATCCGCAGCACCGCGCTCGCCGTGGCGCTGCTGCCCGCCGCAGCCGCCGTCGTCCTGCTCGTGGGCGGCGCCACCGGGCGGATCGGCGACAGCTGGGACGCGCTGCGGTGGTCGGTGGTCGGCGGAGCGCTGGTGGTGCTGGTGCTCGCGGGCGCCGTCGCCGCCGTCGTCGTCCGGGCCCGCCCCGCGGTCAGCCCGACGGTCCCGGTCGCCGAATCGTCGGCCCCCGACCTGTACCGGATGGTCCATGACCTCGCGGTCCGCCTCCAGGTCCCCACGCCCTCCTCGATAGAGCTCACCCCGGACTGCGACAGCTGGCTGGAGGACCGCCGCCCGGACGGAGCGGGCGCGGGCCGCTGGGGCCGCCGCCGGGAGCCGGCCGCGCCGGTGCTGGTGATCGGCTCGCCCTTCATGTGGTGGATGCGGGTCGCCGAGCTGCGTGCCCTGCTCGCCCCCGTCGTGGCCGGCACCGGACCGTCCGCCGACCCGGACATAGCCGCGGCCCGGCGCTTTATCCGGGGTCTGGACGCCGCAGCCGGCGTCGCCTCGGCGCGTTCACGCGGTCTCGTGTGGCCCGCGTACGCCTTCCTCGGCTGGGTCGCGCGGCTGCTGCTGCGCGGCTGCCGGGCGCATGCCGCCGAGATGGAGCGCGGCGTGGCCGCGTCCGCCTCGGAGCGCGCCCAGGCGGTGGACTACGGGCTGCGGATCGTCGCCCAGGAGCAGGTCGGCCTCGCCTACGCGGGCTGGGACCGGCTGCTGACGAGGGTCGCGCTGCCCGCCTGGCGGATGGGCCGCTGGCCGTCCCGGCTCGACGCCGGAGTGGTGGCCGCGCTCACCGATCTGTCCCGCCGCGACCGGCTGGCCGAGGGCTTCGAGTCCCGGCTGGGCGAGCGCCCCGCCTGCGATCTGCTCGAAGAGCCCGGCACCGTCGACGAGGCGGCCTCCCTGCTGGCGGCCCGGCTCTTCCACGGCGGCCCCGAGGGCCACGGCCCGGACTGGTCGCCGGTCGACTGGGACTCGTACCCCGAGGAGGTCGTGGACCGCATATGGCGTTCCGAGGCCGCCCTGCTGATCAGGGTGCTGGACGAGCCGGGCAGCGCCGTACCGCGCCCCGAGCGCGACCGGCCCGCGGTCATCACCGTGCAGACCGCCGAGCACACCGCGGAGAGCCGCGCCGGCGCCGGGCTGCTGATGGGCGCCCAGGCCGCCCGCCAGGCGGCCGTGGCCGGCTCCGTGGACTTTCCCGACGAGCCCGGCCGGGCCACCATCGCCCGGGTGATCGACCGGCTCTCCCGGGGCGGCAGCGAGGAGCTGGCGGCCCGGATCACCGGCCATGTCGCCCGCGAGGAAGCGGCCCGCGACGCCAACCGGACCCCCGCCACCGGCACCTCCCTCGCCCCGGTCTACCAACTGCTCCCGCCCCGCACCGGCCGCGAGCTGCTCACCGAACACGTCACCGCGATGGTCTGCTGCGCCGCCGTCGACACCGCGGGCGCCACGGCCGGCCTCGACTGGCTGGACGGGCCCGCCCTGCTCGTCAACGGCTCCCGCCGGGCGGACCTCGCGTGGCCGGTGCTGCGCCTCGTGGAGAACGGTGACGCGGCTCCGCTGCGCTCCTGGCTCACCGCGGTCGGCGTCCGGCTGGAGAAGCCCGTCCGCCTCGTCTGACACAGGGGCCACGCCGCACCCGCCGGATGACAGTTTCTGCCCCACTCGGAGCGAAACTGTTCCGATTATTCGCCACGAACAGTAACCAGGGGAGTGCGTTATGTGATGTGCTGGGTTCGGACGCGTGGGACTCGACCCGGGGGCGTGGCGAAGAAGGGGGGCACACGTGGGGACGGAGCAGATCCGGCGCTGGCAGTCGGGAGCGCTCGCGCATGGGGTGACCGACCCGTTCGGACAGGGCCCGTTACCGTGGCTGCGCGGCGCCGAGCAGTATCTGGACGACGAGGGGAACGTGGTCCCCTGGTACGTCGACCTCTCGGTGAGCCGCGGCGAGGCACCGGCCCGCCCGCAGGTACCGGGCCCGCGCACCGCCGATGACGTGCGCTGCCAGGTCAAGGGCTTCGCCTCGGCCGGCGCGGTCGCCCCGGGCGCGGCCATCGACTTCCGGGTGACCGTGGACCCGCCCCAGCAGTTCACCGTCGACATCTACCGCATCGGCCACTACGGCGGTGACGGCGCGTGCCACATGACGGCCAGCCCGCGGCTCTCCGGCATCGTCCAGTCGGCCCCGCTCGCCGCCGGCCGCACCGTCTCCTGCCATCACTGGTGGCAGTCCTGGCGGCTGCAGGTGCCGGGGTACTGGAAGACCGGCGCCTATGTGGCGGTGCTCACCACCGCCGACGGGTACCGCAGCCATATCCCGTTCACCGTCCGTGACGCACGCCCGCCGACCCCGCGCCGGTACCCGACCAAGGAGCCGCCGCACGCCCCCGCGCTCGACGCGGACCTGCTGCTGGTGATGCCCGACGTCACCTGGCAGGCGTACAACCTGTACCCGGAGGACGGCAGGACCGGCGCCAGCCTCTATCACGCGTGGGACGCCGAAGGCCGGCTGCTCGGCGAGGAGGAGGCGCCCGCCACGGTCTCCTTCGACCGTCCCTACGCGGGCGCGGGGCTGCCGCTGCACGTCGGCCACGCCTACGACTTCATCCGCTGGGCGGAGCGGTACGGCTACGACCTGGCCTACGCGGACGCCCGCGATCTGCACGCCGGCCGCGTCGACCCCTCCCGGTACCGCGGCCTGGTCTTCCCCGGGCACGACGAGTACTGGTCGGTTCCGATGCGCCGCGCCGCCGAGGCCGCCAGGGACGGCGGCACCTCGCTGGTGTTCCTCTCCGCCAACTCCATGTACTGGCAGGTCGAACTGGGCCCCTCGCCGGCCGGTGAGCCCGACCGGCTGCTGACCTGCCGCAAGCGCCGCGGCGACGCCCGCGGCCGCAGCGCCCTGTGGCGGGACCTGGGCGAGCCGGAACAGCTGCTGCTGGGCGTGCAGTACGCCGGCCGCGTCCCCGAACCCGCCCCGCTCGTCGTCCGCAACGCCGACCACTGGCTGTGGGAGGCCACCGGCGCGGCCGAGGGGGACGAGATCGAGGGCCTGGTCGCGGGTGAGGCGGACCGCTACTTCCCGCGCACCGCGCTGCCCGAGTCCACCGACCGGATCCTGCTCGCGCACTCGCCGTACGAGGACGCCGACGGCCGCCGCCGCCATCAGGAGACGTCGCTGTACCGGGCACCGAGCGGCGCCTATGTCTTCGCCTCCGGCACCTTCGCCTGGTCCCCGGCGCTGGACCGTCCGCACTATGTGGACCCCCGGATCCAGCGCGCCACGGCCAACCTCCTGGACCGGATCTGCAAGCACGATTAGGTTCCGATGGGTTCCGACCTGCCCGCTCGGCCGGACCCTGTCGGGTTGCACCCTCCCTCGTGCGGGAGAATCGGGAGCTGAGCCGCCGAGTGGGGAGGACCCATGTCCGGATTCGTTGAGAAACCCGTACCCGTCCAGGTGCCGGGACTGGTGCACCTGCACACCGGTAAGGTCCGCGACCTGTACCGGAACGCGGCCGGTGAACTGGTGATGGTGGCCAGCGACCGTACGTCCGTGTACGACTGGGTGGTGCCCACCGAGGTCCCCGACAAGGGCCGGATCCTCACCCAGCTGTCGCTGTGGTGGTTCGACCAGCTCGCCGACCTGGTTCCCAACCACGTCATCTCCACCGACGTCCCGGCCGGCGCCCCCGCCGACTGGGCCGGCCGCACCATGGTCTGCAAGTCGCTGCGGATGATCCCGGTCGAGTGCGTGGCCCGCGGCTACCTCACCGGCTCCGGCCTCGTCGAGTACGACGCGCACCGCACCGTCTGCGGCCTCGCGCTCCCCGAGGGCCTCGTCGACGGCTCGGAGCTGCCCGCGCCGATCTTCACGCCCGCCACCAAGGCCGAGGTCGGTGAGCACGACGAGAACGTCTCCTACGAGGAGGCGGCCCGTCAGGTCGGCGCCGAGACCGCGGCCCTGCTGCGCCAGACGACCCTCGCGGTCTACAGCCGGGCCCGCGATGTCGCCCGGGACCGCGGCATCATCCTGGCGGACACCAAGTTCGAGTTCGGCTTCGACGGTGACGAGCTCGTCATCGGCGACGAGGTGCTCACCCCGGACTCCTCGCGCTTCTGGCCGGCCGATCAGTGGAAGCCCGGCCGGACCCAGCCGTCCTTCGACAAGCAGTTCATCCGCAACTGGCTGACGTCCCCCGCCTCCGGCTGGGACAAGAACAGCGAACTGCCCCCGCCGCCGCTGCCGCCCGAGATCATCGAGCAGTCCCGCGCCAAGTACATCGAGGCCTACGAGCGCCTCACCGGCACGACCTGGTCCTAGCAGCCGGCTGCCCCAAGTGCCCGGCCGCGCACCCTGCGGCCGGGCACCCGGGCAGCCGCGTACGACGAAGGCCGCGTACGACGAAGGCCGCGTACGACGAAGGCCGCGTACGACGAAGGCCCCGGTGGAGAAATCCACCGGGGCCTTCGTTCTGCTGAGCGGACGACCAGGTTCGAACTGGCGACCTCAACCTTGGCAAGGTTGCGCTCTACCAACTGAGCTACGTCCGCATCGCGCGTGCTGTGTGCTTTGCGCGAGAGCCACTATACCCAACCGCGCTCCCGGGCGATGCGCGCGGCCTCATGACGGTTCTCCGCGGACAGTTTCGTGGCGGCCGAGGAGAGGTAGTTGCGCACCGTTCCCTGGGACAGCGCGGCCCGCCGGGCGATCTCCGCGATCGGCGCGCCGTCGGCCGCCAGATCGAGGACCTCGGCCTCGCGGACGGTCAGCGGGGAGTCCCCGGCGCTGATCGCGTCGGCCGCCAACTCCGGGTCCACGTAACGGCCTCCGGCGTGCACGGTGCGGATGATCTCGGCCAGCCGCTGCGCCGAGACGGTCTTGGGAACGAAGCCCCTGACGCCCGCCGTGAGGGCCCGCTTCAGGTGTCCTGGACGACCGTGACCGGTCACGATCATGGTCCGGCAGCCGGGCAGCTCGGCCCGCAGGGATGTGGCGACCGCCACACCGTCGGCGCCCGGCATCTCCAGATCCAGGACCGCGACATCCGGCCGGTGCGCCCGTGCCATCGCGAGTGCCTCGGGCCCGGAGGCGGCCTCGGCGACGACGAGGATGTCGTCCTCGTAGGACAGCAGCGCGGCGAGCGCGCCGCGGATGAGGTGCTCGTCGTCGGCGAGCAGAACGCGGACGCGCGCCTCGCCGGCCTCACCGGTCCCGATCGGATGCGTCATGCGGCTCCCTCCGTGCTCTGCGAACCTACGGCGGTGGTACCGGGGGCACCGGAAGCGGCTTCCCGGCGTTGCAGCGGCACGCATGCCGTCAGCCGGAACACCCCGCCCGTGTCCGGCTCCGCGGTCAGCGTGCCGCCCAGCGCGCCGACGCGCTCGCGCAGCCCGGTCAGCCCGGTCCCCGGCGTCGTCGGAGCGGCCACGGCGGGGACGGCCACCGCTCCGTCGTTCTCCATGGTCAGTACGGCCGAGCCGGCCGGCTCGACCAGCAGCCGGATGACGCAGCTGCGCGCGTCCCCGTGCCGCAGCACGTTGGTGGTGCCCTCTCGGACCACCCAGGCGATCACGGACTGGACGGCGGGCGACAGCGTCGCCCCGTCGTCGCCCTCGGCCCGGCAGTCGACGCCCGCGGCCCGCAGCACCGACAGCGCGCCCGCCAGCTCCACCTGAAGGTCCACCGACCGGTAGCCGCGGACGACCTCGCGCACGTCGCGCTGCGACTCCCGCGCGATGCGCTGCACCTCCACCATCTGGTCGATGGCCTCGGGCCGCCCCCGCTGGGCGAGTTGGACGGCGAGTTCGCTCTTGAGCGCGATCACCGAGAGATTGCGTCCCATCACATCGTGCAGATCCCGTCCGAACCGCAGCCGCTCCTCCGCGACCGCCAGCCGCGACTGCGCCTCCCGTGCCCGGTCCAGCTCCCACACGACGACCAGGATCCAGGCGGAGCCGCGGTAGGTGAACGCCATGGCGGCGCCCCCCGCCGCCACCGCGACGGCGTAGCCGGTGGTCTCACCCGCCGGCAGTCCCGCCGCCGCCGAGCACACCGCCACCAGTGCGGCCGTACCCATCACGAGCAGCACGATCCGGCGCGGTCGGCGGATGTTCAGCACCGCGGGGCCGATCGCGAAGGCGGTGAAGCCGGAGACGATCTGGACCGCCTCGCCCCCGGGGAGCAGGGTGCCGCGCGCCCGCAGGACCACGACGACCAGCACCGCGAGGGCCGTCGTGGCGCCGGCGGCGGCGAGCAGCCGGGTCGGCCGCTCGCGCCGGCCCAGCGCCCAGTCCAGCACCCGGGACACCAGCACCGCGCACAGCACGGCCTGCCCCAGCAGCGCCCACAGGACGACGCGCGCACCGATCGGACTGTCGGAGCGCTGGACCGCGCCGAGGACCAGGAACACCTCGATCAACGCGAAGGAGTACAGCGACCACCGCGTGTAGAGCTCGAAGCGGGCCGGATCGCTGCGCCGCTCCCACCATCCCGTCAGCTTCGGCACGGTCGTCCCCCTGGGCCTGGTCAGCGACGTGGTTCCCAGCGGAACCACCGGCGTACAGCAAACACCGCGAGCGCGGTCCAGGCCACCGCGAGCCCCAGCGTGCGCAGGATCTCGCCCGCCCCGGCGCCGCCCAGCCAGCCGAACCGTACGAGGTCGGTGACGGGCGTCACGGGCAGCAGCCGGCACAGATCGTGGGCCCAGCCGGGCAGCAGTTCCACCGGTACGAAGAGCCCGGATCCGATGAGCGACACCATGAACAGCGGCAGGGTGGTCAACTGCGCCACCTCCACACTCCGGGTGAAGACGGTCGAGACGGCCGCCAGCGCGGCCAGCAGCAGCACCCCCAGCAACACGCCCGCGACGAGTAGTTCCGGCCGCCGGGGAGCCGGCAGGTCCAGCAGCAGCGCACCGGTGGCGATCAGCGCCGTGCACTGCGCGAGCGCCACGGCGGCCGCCGGGAGGGCCGTCCCGGCCAGGATCTCCAGATCCGACGGTTCCCCGGTCCGCAGCCGCTTGAGCACCAGCTCCTCGCGCCGCGCCACATAGGCGGTCACCAGGTTGTAGTAGACGACGAGGAGCAGGATGACGCCGATGCCGCCGCTCATCGTCTGGGCGTTGCGGGTCAGTCCGGCTTCCCTGAGGTCGTGGGTCGGGACCACGGAACGCGTCGCCCAGACCATGCCGACCGGTAGCAGCAGCGCGGTGTACATCGCCGTCCGGTTGCGCCACAGCAAGGTGAGCTCGGCCCGGCCGAGCGCCACCAGCCGCGTACGGCTCCGGGTCCGTGGGCCCGTCGCCGGCACCGTGCCCGTTCCCTTCAGCGTTCCCGTACGCGTCGTGCTCATCGTGCGTCCCCCTTCGCGATGTCCATGAACGCCTCTTCCAGCGACGCGTGCCGCGCGTCGAGTCCGAGGAGCTGTACGTCCCTGTCGCGCGCCCACGTCAGCAGTTCCAGCAGGTCCTCCTGCAGCCGTTCGGTCCGCACCTCGATCCGGCGCCCGTCGGCGGCCGACGGGACGGACAGCGGCAGCCGGTCCGGCGTCACGCCCTCCGGCAGAGTGAAGTGGATCCGGGCCGGCCGGGCCGCCGTCACCTCGGCGGGGGTGCCGGTCGCGACGATCCGTCCGCCGCGCATGATCGCCAGCCGGTCGGCGAGGCCCTCGGCCTCCTCCAGGTAGTGCGTGGTGAGCAGGACGGTCGTGCCCCGGTCCCGCAGCTCGCGCACCAGTTGCTGGGTCTCATGGCGGCCCTCCGCGTCGAGCCCGGTGGTCGGCTCGTCCAGGAAGAGCACTTCGGGACGGCCGAGCAGCGCCATCGACAGGTCCAGGCGCCGCCGTTCACCGCCCGACAGCTGTTTGACGCGCACCTTGTGGCGGGTGCCGAGGCCCACCATCTCCAGCGCCTCGCCGACCGGCCGGGCCCCGGTCGTGCAGCCGGCCCACATACGGGCGGTTTCGGCCACCGTCAGGTCGGAAGGAAACCCGCCCTCCTGGAGCATTACGCCCATCCGCGGCCGCACCAGCGCCCGCTCCCGGTAGGGATCGTGCCCCAGCACCCTGACCTGCCCGCCGCTCGGCCTGGCCAGCCCCTCCAGCACCTCGACGATGGAGGTCTTGCCCGCCCCGTTGGTCCCCAGCAGCGCGAAGAGCTCGCCGCGCGCCACCGTGAACGTCACTCCGCGTACCGCCTCGAATTGACCGTCATATCGGCGGCGCAATCCGGCGACATCGATCACCTTCTCGTGCGTGTCCCCGCTGTACGTGTCCATATATCCAGCGTTCCGCCGGCCGGGACGTGCGGGCAGTGCGCGGTGTCATCGCCATTGATGACGAATGTCATGAAGCGCCCGTGTCGCCGACGCGAAGAAGGCGGAAACAATGAAGTCCCCGGTCGGAGATCCGACCGGGGACTTCATTGAACTGAGCGGACGACCAGGTTCGAACTGGCGACCTCAACCTTGGCAAGGTTGCGCTCTACCAACTGAGCTACGTCCGCACCGCGCTGTTGCGCAGGACTACTCTACCCGATCCATTGGACCGGTCAGAACAGTCAGAGCGGGTGACAGGGATCGCACACTGCGCCTCCCCCCTGGAAGGGGGGCGCTCTACTACTGAGCTACACCCGCGTGACTATCGACGACCTGGTCTTTCGACCCTGCCCTCGGCGTGCTCCAAACAGTAGCGGAACACAGGGGGTGCCTGTCCAGTCGGTAGGGCGCAAGATCACGGACGGACGCCCTCCGGCTCAACTCGCTTCGTTGAACGCCTCGTAGACCTTCTTCGGGATGCGGCCGCGCGGCGGCACGTCGAAGCCGTTGGACCGGGCCCACGCGCGCACCGCGGCCGGGTCGGGCGCGACGGCCGTGCGCTTGTAGACCTTTCCCGAGCGGGCGTGCTTCCGGCCGGCGCCGACATACGGCGACAGAGCGCTCCGCAGCTTGTCGGCATTGACCGCCGACAGGTCGATCTCGAAGGACTTTCCGTCGATCCCGAAAACGATCGTCTCCGCTGCCTCGCCGCCGTCGAGATCGTCGGAGAGGCTGACCACTACGCGCTGCGCCATGGGTGTCGGTCCTTTCGTGCGGAATCGGCTTCTGCCGGCCTCCTGGCTACCACTGATCAACGACTGATCTGCGGCTGAGCTGGGTCGATGCGATGAAGCCGACAAGTCGGGGACAATAAGTTTTCATTTGTACGATGCCATGCATTACGTCGGGAAGCCGGAGGATTATTCCTCCGCGTGTCCCGTCGCAATCGGGACCCTACGTTTCTTGAAACGCATCCCCTAGAGAATCGCACGGCCGATACTTAAACGTGATGAGCGTCAACCGGCGGAGAACAGGATATCTACCCGCGTAGATTTTTGCGACGGGTACGCTGAAGTCACTTCACGCACCACCACAACACCGGGAGTGCCAGTGGCACGCGTCGTAGTCGACGTCATGCTCAAGCCGGAGATCCTCGACCCCCAGGGCCAGGCGGTGCACCGTGCACTGCCGCGTCTCGGGTTCGAAGGGATCGCGGACGTCCGCCAGGGAAAGCGCTTTGAACTCGAGGTCGAGGGGCCGGTCGACGACGCCGCCCTCGCCCGCATCCGGGAGATGGCCGAAACCTTCCTTGCCAACACCGTCATCGAGGACTTCTCCGTGAAGGTGGAGTCGTGACCGCCCGCCCGTCACCCACCGCCACCCCAAACGAAGGCCCTCCGGGCCGCTGGAACATTCGAGTCGGCGTCGTCACCTTCCCCGGAACGCTCGACGACCGCGACACCCAGCGCGCGATCCGCGTCGCCGGTGCCGAGCCGGTGCCGCTGTGGCACCGCGACAAGGACCTCCACCAGGTCGACGCGGTCGTCCTGCCCGGCGGTTTCTCCTACGGCGACTACCTGCGGGCCGGCGCGATCTCGCGCTTCTCCCCCGTCATGGAGTCGGTCATCGCGGGCGCCAGGGACGGTCTTCCGGTCCTCGGCATCTGCAACGGCTTCCAGGTGCTGACCGAATCGCACCTGCTGCCCGGCGCGATGCTCCGCAACAACCACCTGCACTTCATCTGCCGCGACCAGAAGCTGCGGGTGGAGAACGCGGACACCGCCTGGACCGCCGATTACTCGGCCGGCCAGGAGATCTCCATCCCGCTGAAGAACATCGACGGCCGCTATGTGGCCGACGAGCGGACGCTGGACGAACTGGAAGCCGAGGGCCGCGTGGTCTTCCGCTACCTCGACGTCAATCCCAACGGCTCGCTGCGCGACATCGCCGGCATCTCCAACGCCGCGGGAAACGTCGTCGGCCTCATGCCGCACCCCGAGCACGCCGTCGAGCCGCTGATCGGCACCGGTCGCACCGACGGTCTGGGATTCTTCACCTCGATCCTGAAGAAGCTGGTCACCGCATGACCCTCGATACCGTCACGAACGCCGAAAAGACCCCCGAGGCCGACCAGCCCTGGGCCGAACTCGGCCTCAAGCCCGACGAGTACGCGCGCATCCGCGAGATCCTCGGCCGCCGCCCGACCGGCGCCGAACTCGCGATGTACTCCGTCATGTGGTCCGAGCACTGCTCGTACAAGAGCAGCAAGGTCCACCTGAAGCAGTTCGGCGAGAAGGCCCCCGAGAACGACGCCATGCTCGTCGGCATCGGCGAGAACGCCGGCGTCGTCGATGTCGGCCAGGGCTACGCGGTCACCTTCAAGGTCGAGTCGCACAACCACCCCTCGTACATCGAGCCCCACCAGGGCGCGGCCACCGGCATCGGCGGCATCGTCCGCGACATCCTCGCGATGGGTGCCCGGCCGGTCGCGGTCATGGACCCGCTGCGCTTCGGTGCCGCGGACCACCCCGACACCAAGCGCGTACTGCCCGGCGTCGTGTCCGGCATCGGCAGCTACGGCAACTGTCTGGGCCTGCCGAACATCGGTGGCGAGGTCGTCTTCGACGCCTGCTACCAGGGCAACCCGCTCGTCAACGCGCTCTGCGTCGGCGTCATGAAGCACGAGGACATCCACCTCGCCAAGGCGTCCGGCGCCGGCAACAAGGTCATCCTCTACGGCGCCCGCACCGGCGGCGACGGCATCGGCGGCGTCTCGGTCCTCGCCTCGGAGACCTTCGACGACGCCAAGCCCAGCAAGCGCCCCGCCGTCCAGGTCGGCGACCCGTTCCAGGAGAAGCTCCTCATCGAGTGCACCCTGGAGATCTTCAAGGCCGACCTCGTCGACGGCATCCAGGACCTCGGCGGCGCGGGCCTGTCCTGCGCCACCTCCGAGCTGGCCTCGGCCGGCTCCGGCGGCATGCGCGTCGAGCTCGACACCGTCCACCTGCGCGACTCCTCCCTCTCGCCCGAGGAAATCCTCATGAGCGAGTCCCAGGAGCGCATGTGCGCGATCGTCGAGCCCGGCAAGGTCGCGCGCTTCCTCGAGATCTGCGAGAAGTGGGACGTCATCGCCACCGTCATCGGTGAGGTCACCGACGGCGAGCGGCTGGAGATCTTCTGGCACGGCGAGCAGATCGTCGACGTCCCGCCGCGCACCGTCGCCCACGAGGGCCCGGTCTACGACCGCCCGTACGCTCGTCCGTCCTGGCAGGACGCCCTCCAGGCCGACGACGCGAACAAGCTCGCCCGCCCGGCGGGCGGTGATGAACTGCGCCGCCAGGTGCTGGCCCTCGTCTCGTCGCCGAACCAGGCGTCGAAGTCCTGGATCACGGACCAGTACGACCGGTTCGTGCAGGGCAACACGGTGCTGTCGCACCCCGAGGACTCGGGCATGGTCCGCATCGACGAGGACACCAACCTCGGCGTCGCCATCGCCACCGACGGCAACGGCCGCTTCACCAAGCTCGACCCGTACACCGGCGCGCAGCTCGCGCTGGCGGAGGCGTACCGCAACGTCGCCGCCACCGGCGCCAAGCCGCTCGCCATCTCGGACTGCCTCAACTTCGGTTCCCCCGAGGACCCGGACGTCATGTGGCAGTTCGCCGAGGCCACCCGCGGTCTGGCCGACGGCTGTCTGATCCTGGGCACCCCGGTCACCGGCGGCAACGTCTCGCTCTACAACCAGACCGGTGACGTCGCCATCCACCCGACCCCCGTGGTCGCGGTGCTCGGCGTCATCGACGACGTCAACCGCCGTACGCCGATGGCGTTCGCGGAAGAGGGCCAGCTCCTCTACCTCCTCGGTGACACCAAGGAAGAACTGGGCGGCTCCGCCTGGTCCGAGGTCGTCCACAGCCACCTCGGCGGCCTGCCGCCCGCGGTGGACCTGGAGCGCGAGCGGCTGCTCGGCGAGATCCTCATCGCCGGCTCCCGCGACGGTATGATCGACGCAGCGCACGACCTCTCGGACGGAGGCCTCATCCAGGCCGTCACCGAGTCGTGCCTGCGCGGCGGCAAGGGCGCCCGTATCGTCGTCCCGGACGACCTCGACCCGTTCGTCTTCCTCTTCAGCGAGTCGGCCGGCCGCGCGGTCGTCGCCGTCCCGCGCAGCGAGGAGCTCCGCTTCAACGACATGTGCGGCGCGCGGGGCCTCCCGGCCGCGCGCATCGGTGTCGTGGACGGCGAGACGATCGAGATCCAGGACCAGTTCACGATCCCGCTGAGCGAGCTGAAGCAGGCGCACGAGGCGACGATCCCGGCTCTGCTGGCCTGAGACCGCCTCTCGGCTCGGCCCCGGCTCCTCTTCCGAGGAGCCGGGGCCGAGCCGTTCGCATGCCTGCCGGCGCCTGCCAGGGCCTGTCAGGATGGCCGGGATGACGACGATTCTCGCGTTCCATGCCCATCCGGACGACGAGGTGCTGCTCACCGGCGGCACGCTGGCGCGGTTGGCCGCGGAGGGTCACCGGGTGGTCGTGGCCGTCGCCTGCGACGGGATCATGGGCGAGGCGACCGGCCCGGACGGAACCCTGCGCCTGGACGAACTGCGGGCGAGCGCCGCGCTGCTGGGCGTCGCCCGAGTGGTGCACCTCGGATACGCCGACAGCGGCCACGGCCCCCTGCTGTTCCCGGACCCACCGGACCGGGTGCGCTTCGCCCGCGCGGACGTGGACGAGGCCGCGTCGAAGCTTGCGACCCTGTTGAGTGAGGAGCGGGCCGACGTCCTGCTCAGCTACGACGCCCAGGGCGGCTACGGCCACCGCGACCACGTCCGGGTCCACGAAGTGGGCGCGCGGGCGGCCCGGTTGACGGGCACCCGCGTCCTGGAGGCGACGCTGCCGCGCGAGCCCATCGACCGGGTGTTCCGTGCGCTGCGCCTCCTCCGGGTGCCGGTCCGCTACGACCCGGAGGTCATGCGCACGTCCTTCACCCCGCGAGCGGCGATCACCCACAGCATCAACGTCCGCCCCTACGCCCAGCAAAAGCGCGCCGCCCTCGCCGCCCACCGATCCCAAGTGGGAGAGGGCAAAGGCCGCTCGTCGGCACTGTTCCGCCTACTGATCCGCCTCCCGGCACCGATCTTCGGACTGGTGTTGGGGAGAGAGTGGTTCGTCGAGGCGGGGGCGCCGCCGGGGCCGGGGAGGAGCGGGGACCTGTTGGGGGCCGGTAGGGGCTGAGGTCAGATACGGAGTGCTCTTCTGCGGCGCTGCGCACCTTGACCGGGCGGAGGGGGAGGCCCGGCGCTGCGCGCCTGCCAGCGAGGCGGTCCGCTGCGCTCCCCTTGCCGGGTGGTGGGCCGGTCGCCGCCGGAGGTGCCCTGGGAGTGGGGTGCGGGGCGATCCGACGGCCACCGCCGTATCGCCGAGCCCGCTGGGTCTCCAGTCGCACTACCAGCAGGTGATCTGCATGATGTAGACGCGTTCGTGCCGGGGAATGATCTGGCACAGAAACATGCCTCCAGGCACCAGGACGTTCTCGCCCCTGGGGGAGGCGTCTTGGTGGGTTGTGCCGTCAAGGTAGAGAGCCTCTGCCGCACGGACCAGTTCGTCGGCACGCTTTTCCACGGCGGCAACCAGGGCGGGCGGTGCCCCACCGATGACGTGTTCTTCGTTCGGGTCGTACTCCCAGCACCAATTCATCCGGCCACTGCCGCGCGTGCCTCTTCGGTCAAGGCGACGATTTCGTCCATGGCCGCACGCCAGGCTGGATCTTCTCTGGGGAGAGTCTGAGCCGCTCGCTCCGCCTTGCGCCGCCGCTCGGAGAGGTCCGGGCGACGCTCGATTTCGACTTCGCCTGACCAGATCAGCAGCCACATCCGAATAGGGCCGAGCGCGTCGTGCTGGGCAGCCATGGAGAACGCTTCGTTCTTCTGGCGCTCCATCTCCTCCAGCCGGTGCGGTGCGATCCGGGCGAGGGCGACCCGTAGAGCGTCAGGGGTTCGCTCGGGCCTGGGGATCAGCTCTCCGCCAGGGTGCTCGGGCTGCGTACTCATGGTCGTCTCCTCGGGTCGCACGAGCCACGGTACGCCAGCCAGAATCGTCGGAGCGGGAGGAACCGTCGCCTCCGTGAGGAGCCTCGGACTCCAAGGTTGTACCGGTCACGCTCAGCTCGCCGCACGATTTTCGGCGACGTTACCCCGAAGGAAAGGCACTCCAGAGCCTGAACCCGGGCCACGAACGACTGGTTGAGACCCGGACGGCGCGGCTCGGTCTGTGCGTGGGGAGAGAACGAAGGGGTGGGGAAGGGCGTGCCTGCTGGCGACGGCAGTGCGTATTGCTCCGGCGGTTCTTCGTGGCACGGCGGGTGGGTGGCTGAGGTCAGAGCGATACGGAGTGCTTTCTGCGGCGCTGCGCACCTTGACCGGGCGGAGGGGGAGGCCCGGCGCTGCGCGCCTGCCAGCGAGGCGGTCCGCTGCGCTCCCCTTGGCGGGTGGTGGGCCGGTCGCGGCCGGAGGTGCCCTGGGGGTGGGGCGTTTGAGGGGCCTTCGCAGGGGGCCGGGTTCGCTTCGCGCCACGGGCATGGCGCATGGGGGCGTGGTGGATTCAGGCGGGCCGCAGTTGGCGGGCTCTCGGACGGTGCCGGGCTCGCTTCGCGCCCCGGGCGGGGTGGTGGGCCGTGCGGTGCGCCTCCGGTTGACGTTTTGATCCGCTCTTCTCCCGGCGAAGTGGGGTGGCTGTGACACCTGGTGTTCCGTGGGACCTGTGAGGTGGTTTTTGAGTTGATGTGGATCACTAAGGGCGGTCAAAACTCAACATGCCGGGGCTGCGGCCACACAGTTCGTTCCCTTGGGAGCGGCCGGAGTTCGAGAGGCGGGGTGCGCCCCAACCCGCCGGGCCGTGCTGCCTCGTCGGCCGCAGCTCCCCTCCACCCCGCCCGGGGAGCGCAGCGGACCGGAATCCCTCCGCCTCGCCGGGCCGCGCAACGGACCGCTTCCCTGGCAGGCGCGCAGCGCCGGGGCCTCCCCTCCGCCCGGTCAAGGTGCGCAGCGCCGCAGAAGAGCACTTCGCACTGCTCTGACCTCAGCCACCGCCCGCCCGTTCCGGTTACGCGGCAGCGGACCCCGCCGCGATGTCCGCCCACACGAGCTTCCCCGCGAGCCCGAAGGGCTCCTCCCCGAGCAGGTGGCACCCCCACGCCGCCGCGAGCCCGGTGACCAGCCACATGCCGCGCCCGTGTTCGGCCTCGTCCGTGACGGTCAGGAACTCCGGCTTCGCGGGACTGGTGTCCCACACCCCGAGCCGCAGGTTTCTCTCCCGCCAGTGCAGTCGCAGACTGACCGGCCCGCTGGAGTGCTCCAGCGCGTTCGCGACGAGTTCGGCCGCGACGAGCTGCGCCACTTCGATCATCGGCGCCAGCCCGTACGCGTTGAGCACCGCTCTGAGCGTGCAGCGCGCGATGCCGGCGCCGCGCAGGTCGTGCGGGATCTGGAGCGAGTAGTCCCACTCGTCGTCGGCGCCCGCGCCCTCACCGGGCGGGGTTCGAGGGGGTTCGTCCTTCGCGTTCATGCGGCTCTCCGAACGGTTCTGGGAAACGCCCCCACGCGGTGGCCTGTCGCCCCTCCCGTGCCGGAGGCATGGGTGTAGCGATGCGCTGCCGTCTGATTGCGAGCGTGCGCCGTGTGATGGACGCATCACCGACGGTAGGGGGCATGTATGCTCCGTGGCAAGTTTGCGGACGGGGGATCAAGTGTTCTGGTGGCAGGCCGACTTGGGCGCACGGGACACTTGGACGAGCAGGAGAGGAAGGTGCCATGCCCGCAAGGGACGTCCCCACCGCACGTCAGGTACGGCTCGGAACCGAGCTCCGAAAGATGCGCGACAGGGCAGGCAAGACCGCCCGGGAGGCCGCCGGGCTGCTCGGCAACGACCAGGCGAAGATCTCGCACATGGAATCCGGCCGGATCGGCATCAGCGAGGAGCGGATCCGCCGCTTGGCGGCGTTCTATTCGTGCGACGACGAGACGCTGATCGACGCGCTCTGTGCCATCGCCAAGGAGCAGCGCGGCCAGGGCTGGTGGGACGAGTACCGGGGCGTCCTGCCGCCCGGTTTCGTCGACATAGCGGAACTGGAACATCACGCCACGTACCTGAGGTCGCTCCAGGCGCTCACTCTGCCGGGGCTCTTCCAGACCGAGGACTACGCCCGCACGATTTTCGCCGGTGGCATTCCGCGCATGCCCGAATCAGAGGTCGCTGTCCGGGTGGAGCACCGTTTGCGACGGAGAGCGATCTTCCAGCGTGCTTCGCCGCCCTCGTACGAAGCGATCATCCACGAGGCCGCGCTGCGCATGAGGTTCGGTGGCGCGCAGATCACATCCGCGCAGCTCGAACACCTTCTGGAGGTCGCCCACTGGCCCACGGTGACGGTGCGAGTCATTCCGTTCACCAACGAGACGTTCATCGAGGCGACGCAGACCGTGCTCTATGCGGGCGGGATCGCCGCCGAGCTCGACACTGTTCAGATCGACAGTCCCTTCGGCGGGTACTTCCTGGACTCGGAGGCCCAACTCGACAAATATCGGGCCTTCTTCAACGCTGGCGAGAAGGCGTCGCTCGACCCGAAGAAGTCGATCTCGTTCATCCGACAGATTGCACGGGAACTGCGAGACTGACCGGCATGACCTCATCGTTGCAGTGGCAGAAGTCCTCCTTCTCGGGAGCCGGCGGCGAGAACTGCGTAGAGCTGGCGGCCGCCGTCAACGGAACCGTCCTCCTCCGGGAAAGCGAAGCGCCCGGCGTTGTCCTCTCCACCACCCCCGCCCGCTTCGCGGCCTTCCTCGACGTCCTCAAGGCCGGCGGATCCGCCCCCGCCGCCCCGTAATCCCGCGGGAGCGTGGTTGGGTGGCGGCGGACGGATTCCGTACGTACGCACGAGGGGCTGGGCCATGTTCGAGTACAAGGTTGTTTCGTTCCGCGAATCGCTGATCGGTGACGCGCTGGACGGCGACAAGTTGGAGAAGACGCTCAACAAGCACGCCGGTGACGGCTGGGCGCTGAAGTCGATCACCGCGGCCGACGTCAAGGGCCGCATCGGCCCCGGCGCCGTCGAGGGTCTGCTGCTGACCTTCGAGCGCCCCCGCCAGGGCTGAGTCCGGGGCCGGGCCCCGGGCGGTGAAAGCCCGGGGACAACCCGGGGGGAGCCCCCTAGGCTCGGAGGCATGACGTCAGCCGGTCGCCGTGCCCGTAGTTATGACCCTGCCAGGACGCGTGCCGCGCTCGTCGCGCAGGTGGGGGCGGTGCGGGTGGCGGTGCGTTCGTTGACGGACGAGCAGTTGGGGTTGCCCTCCGGGCTGCCCGGGTGGGATGTGCGGCTGCTGGTGGCGCATATCGTGCGGCAGATCGATGCCGTCCGGTTGCTGCTCGGCGAGCCCGTGCCGGATCCGGTGCCTCCGGTCACCGGGTTGTCGGTGTGGGCGGTGTCCACCGCCGCCATCGCGGACCGGCTGGACGCTTCGACGCGGGAGACCGCCGCCGGCATCACCGACGTCAAGCACGCGCTCGACGCGGCCGCCGAGCGGATCGAGCCCTTCCTGGACGAGGCGGTCCGGGCGGACCGGATCGTTCCGCATGTGTTCGGGGCGATGCGGGCGCTGGACATGACCGTCACCCGGCTCGTGGAGCTGGTGGTGCACGGCGACGATCTGGCGCGCGCCACCGGTGTGGAGGTGGTGCACGACCGGCAGGCCGTCGCGGCCGTCACCCGGCTGCTGGCCGACGCGCTGGCGGTCAAGGCGCCCGGGAACTCCGTCGAGGTCCGCATTCCGCCGTATGCGGCCGTTCAGTGCGTGGAGGGGCCCCGGCACACCCGGGGCACGCCGCCGAACGTCGTCGAGACCGATCCCCTGACGTGGATCCGGCTCGCCACCGGCCGGACCGACTGGAAGACCGCGCTCCACGCCGCCGCCGTCTCGGCGAGCGGGGAGCGGGCCGATCTCGGTCCCTATCTCCCGGTCCTCGGCTGAGCCACCACCAGCGCTCGGCTGAGCGGGTCCGCAGGGCCCCCGTCCCCACCACCCCGTAGTGGGGTGCTCACACGGTGTCCGCTCAGGGCCCGTAAAGCACGTGATCCTCGCCTCACCTGCGGTGAGACACCCGTGGTCACACCCGTGATCGCGGGGTTCGCGGTCCGTCGCCCGTTCGGACGCGGGTCGAATCTGCCTTAGACTCGCTGTGTGCCTCGTGGTGATGGACGACTCAACCACGACCTGCTCCCCGGCGAGAAGGGCCCCCAGGACGCTTGCGGCGTCTTTGGTGTCTGGGCCCCCGGCGAAGAGGTCTCCAAGCTCACCTATTTCGGTCTGTACGCCCTGCAGCACCGCGGACAGGAGTCCGCGGGCATCGCTGTGAGCAATGGCTCCCAGATCCTGGTCTTCAAGGACATGGGGCTTGTTTCCCAGGTCTTCGACGAGACCTCCCTCGGCTCTCTGACCGGCCATATCGCCGTCGGTCACGCCCGCTACTCGACCACCGGTGCCTCGGTGTGGGAGAACGCCCAGCCCACCTTCCGTGCCACCGCCAACGGGTCGATCGCGCTCGGTCACAACGGCAACCTGGTCAACACGGCGGAGCTCGCCGAGATGGTCGCCGACCTGCCCCAGGGCAATGGCCGGGCCACGCGGGTGGCCGCCACCAACGACACCGACCTGGTGACAGCGCTGCTGGCCGGACAGGTCGACGAGGACGGCAAGCCGCTCTCCGTCGAACTCGCCGCCGGCAAGGTGCTGCCTCTGGTCAAGGGTGCTTTCAGCCTTGTCTTCATGGACGAGCACACGCTGTACGCGGCGCGTGACCCGCAGGGCATCCGCCCGCTGGTGCTCGGCCGGCTGGAGCGCGGCTGGGTCGTCGCCTCGGAGTCCGCCGCCCTCGACATCTGCGGTGCCAGCTTCGTCCGGGAGATCGAGCCCGGCGAACTGATCGCGATCGACGAGAACGGTCTGCGGACCACCCGGTTCGCCGAGGCCAAGCCCAAGGGCTGCATCTTCGAGTACGTGTACCTGGCGCGCCCTGACACCGACATCGCGGGCCGGAACGTCTATCTGTCCCGGGTGGAGATGGGCCGCAAGCTCGCCGCCGAGGCCCCCGTCGAAGCCGATCTGGTGATACCGACTCCGGAGTCCGGCACGCCGGCCGCCGTCGGCTACGCCGAGGCGAGCGGAATCCCGTACGGCACCGGCCTGGTCAAGAACTCGTACGTCGGCCGGACCTTCATCCAGCCGTCGCAGACCATCCGGCAGCTGGGTATCCGGCTCAAGCTGAACCCGCTCAAGGACGTCATCCGCGGCAAGCGCCTGATCGTCGTGGACGACTCGATCGTCCGCGGCAACACCCAGCGCGCACTGGTGCGGATGCTCCGTGAGGCGGGGGCCGCCGAGGTCCACATCCGGATCTCGTCGCCGCCGGTCAAGTGGCCGTGCTTCTTCGGCATCGACTTCGCGACCCGCGCCGAACTGATCGCCAACGGCATGTCCGTCGAGGAGATCGGCAAGTCGCTGGGCGCGGACTCGCTCGCGTACATCTCGCTGGACGCGATGGTCGAGGCGACGACGATCGCCAAGCCGAACCTGTGCCGCGCCTGCTTCGACGGTGTCTACCCGATGGATCTGCCCGACCCGGAGCTGCTCGGCAAGCAGCTCCTGGAGAGCGAGCTGGCCGGTGGCACCGACGCCGCCGACGCGCTGCGCCGTCCGTAGTCGGGCAAACTCGGACTACTGCCGTGACGCTCCACCCGGGAGTCGGCGCCCGTGAAACCGGCTCCCCTGATCGCCGCCCCGGCGATCGCACCGCATCTACTCGACGACGTGAAAGTTCCCAGCCATGCCTGAGAATACCGGCGCCAGCTACGCCTCCGCCGGCGTGGACATCGAAGCGGGCGACCGCGCTGTGGGCCTGATGAAGCAGTGGGTCAAGAAGGCCACCCGGCCCGAGGTCGTGGGCGGCCTCGGCGGGTTCGCCGGACTCTTCGACGCCTCCGCGCTCAAGCGCTACGAGCGGCCGCTGCTCGCCTCCGCCACGGACGGCGTCGGCACGAAGGTCGACATCGCCCGCCGGATGGGCGTCTACGACACGATCGGCCACGACCTGGTCGGCATGGTCGTGGACGACCTGGTCGTGTGCGGCGCCGAGCCGCTCTTCATGACCGACTACATCTGCGTCGGCAAGGTCTACCCGGAGCGGGTCGCGGCGATCGTCAAGGGCATCGCCGAGGGCTGTGTCCTGGCCGGCTGCGCGCTGGTCGGCGGCGAGACCGCCGAGCACCCGGGCCTGCTGGGCCCGGACGACTTCGACGTCGCGGGCGCCGGTACCGGTGTGGTCGAGGCCGACGAGGTGCTGGGCGCGGATCGTATCCGTTCGGGTGACGCGGTGATCGCGATCGAGTCGTCGGGACTTCACTCCAACGGGTACTCGCTGGTGCGCCACGTCTTCTTCGACCGGGCCGGCTGGGAGCTGGACCGGGACGTTCCGGAGTTCGGCCGGACCCTCGGCGAGGAGCTGCTGGAGCCGACCAAGATCTACTCGCTGGACTGCCTGGCGCTCACCCGGCTCGCCCCGGTGCACGCGTTCTCGCACATCACCGGCGGCGGTCTGGCCAACAACCTGGGCCGCGTGATCCCGGACCACCTGCACGCCACCGTCGACCGTTCGACCTGGCGGCCGGACCCGGTCTTCACCACCGTCGGTGAGCTGGGCGGGGTGGAGCGGCTGGAGCTGGAGAAGACGCTGAACATGGGCGTCGGCATGATCGCCGTCGTGCCGCAGGACTCGGTGGATGTGGCGCTCGCCACTCTCGCCGACCGCGGTGTGGAGGCATGGGTGAGTGGCGAGGTCGTCGAACGCGGTGACCACGCCGAGGCCGTGACCCTGACCGGCGACTACGCGAAGTAGCCAGGTCCGGGCGCCTGGGGTCTGTCCAGCGGACAGGCCCTAGGCACCATGGGCCATGACGAAACCCGGTCCGGGGCGGGCCCCGGACCGGGTCTGTAGAAGTGCAGCGTCAAGAGTGACGACGTTGCGGCGAGGGCTCGGAGTCCTCGTCGTCGTCATCATCGTTGTAACGACTCGCGTACTGTGCGTACGGATCGTCGTCGTCGTTCTCGTCGTCATCGTCCACAACAGGCTCCGGCGGAAGTACCGGAAGTGGTGACGATGCGCCCAGCTCGTCGGCCAGACGTGTCAGATCTGTACCGCCGCTGTTGTACTTCAGCTGGCGGGCGACCTTCGTCTGCTTGGCCTTGGCCCGGCCGCGCCCCATGGCTCGACCCCCTCAACGGCGGGGCTCGATGGCCCCGAGTCTTGACACGCGTTCATGAATCGGAGCGGTCTCTCCGGGGAGGGACCGGTCCGTAGGCCCTCAACGGTACCTGCTTCCGGAGCCGCACGGTACGTCGCCCGCACGACGCGCGTCGGAGCGGGAGCCGAAGTGGGCCCTGTCCTGGCTGGTCAGCCGTGATTTTACCCGGTTCTAGCGCGAACTTGCTATCGCGTCGTGCGTTCGGTCACCCACCGCGTCAGCGGGTGGACCACCGGGCCGTTCCGGGGGAGATCACCGGGCGGTCGCCTGCCCCCGGACAGGCGACCGCCCGCCGCACACCAGGTGAGCGGCGGGTGACCGGCGGGTAAGTGGCTGAAATCAGCCTGCCTCGGGACGCAGCCAGTCGGCGGCCGGGGTCCGGTCCGCGATGCGCTGCTCGGCGAGCCGGTCCGCGGCGGCGGCCGGCGGAATGCCGTCGGTCCGCGCACGGTCGAAAATGGCGGCGGTGGTGTCGAAAATCTTCGTCGCCTTGGCCTTGGCCCGGTCGAAGTCGAAGCCGTGCAGCTCATCCGCGACCTGGATCACGCCACCGGCGTTCACCACGTAGTCGGGCGCGTAGAGGATCCCGCGGTCGGCGAGGTCCTTCTCGACGCCCGGGTGGGCGAGCTGGTTGTTGGCCGCGCCGCACACGATGGTGGCGGTGAGGGCCGGCACGGTCTCGTCGTTCAGCGCGCCGCCGAGCGCGCAGGGCGCGTAGACGTCGAGCGGGGTCCGGATCAGGACATCGGCGTCGGAGACGGCGCTGATCTGCGGGTGGCGGGCGCGGATCCGGTCGACGGCGTCGGCGCGGACGTCGGTGATCACGACCTCGGCACCGTCCTCGATCAGGTGCTCCACCAGGTGGTGGCCGACCTTGCCGACGCCGGCGATGCCGACCCGGCGGCCGCGCAGCGTGGGCTCGCCCCACTGGCTGCGGGCGGCGGCCCGCATGCCCTGGAAGACACCGAAGGCGGTCAGCACGGAGGAGTCGCCGGCGCCGCCGTTCTCGGGGGAGCGGCCGGTCGTCCAGCGGTTCTCGCGGGCGACGACGTCCATGTCGGCCACGTAGGTGCCGACATCGCAGGCGGTGACGTAACGGCCGCCGAGCGAGGCCACGAAACGGCCGTAGGCGAGCAGGAGTTCTTCGCTCTTGATCGCTTCCGGATCACCGATGATCACGGCCTTGCCGCCACCGTGGTCGAGGCCGGCCAGAGCGTTCTTGTACGACATGCCGCGGGAGAGGTTGAGGGCGTCGAGCGCGGCCTCTTCGTCGGTCGCGTAGTCGTAGAAGCGGGTACCGCCGAGGGCCGGGCCCAGAGCGGTGGAGTGGAGCGCGATGACGGCCTTGAGGCCGCTGGCACGGTCCTGGCAGAAGACGACTTGCTCGTGTCCGCCCTGTTCCGACCGGAACAGTTTGGAGACGACGCTGGAAGTCTGAAGAACGTCGGTCACGGTGGTGACTCCTGCAGTCCAGAGGTTGCCCTCCGTGCGGGTGGGGAGGGCCGGTTGGCGCAAGCGTATTGCCCGCAGGCGGCCCGTACGGCCGTAGGGCCCGGCCGGGTGATCGCCAACGGCCTCCGCTGCGCACGGTACGTCCTCCCGAGCACCGCTCCGGGCCGCGCCGTAGCGGGCCGCGGCCGCCGGAAGGCACTCTGAGGGAACGCGGAAAGAGCGCGGAAAAAAGTGGACGAGGGTGTTCCGGAGCTGTGCGGAACGACACTCCGGAGGACCCCTCGGCCGGCGCCGGCCCCCCGGACGGGCACAGTGCTGTGGATCACCCCCACCGCGGGCCGGAGCGTGGGACGATTCGGGTGAGAGCCGGTCACGAGGGAGCGGGTGTGGGCTTGTCGTCGGTGCTGGTCCCGTACGCGGCGTATCTGCGGGTCTACGAGCCGCTGGCGGCGTTCCCCGAGCCCGAACGCACCCACTGGTACCGGTATGCGGCCGCGGGCGAGGTGCGGACCGCACAGGACGAGCTGCGGCAGTCGCTGGCCGACCTGCTGCCGGTCCCGCCGGTGGCCGTCCCGGTGCACGAGAGCCGCGACGCCTTCGTGGCCGTCGTCAACGGCGTGACGCACATCTGCCCCTGGCGTACCCGGCTGCGCGGCTGGCTGGCGCTGGACGCCCTCTCCGAGCAGTTTCCGGAGATCGTGCTGGACGCCGTGCTGCCCGCCGTGGTGCGCGCGCAGGCCGAGGCGGACCACGAGGCATGGCGGGAGCGCAACCCGGACGCCCGGCCGTGGATCCGCTCAGCGACCTGGCACGTACCGGTCCGCTGGTTCGCCCTGTTCGGCGATGACGAGCGGGAGTACGAGCCGGCCGGGCTCGGCGAGTCCAAGGAGCCGCTGATGCGGTACCGGACGCCGATGGTGCAGGCCCGCCGCCGGGTGGCGCGCGGGCTGCGGGTGCTCAAGGACGCGCTGGAGGAAGGCCCGCTGATCGACGGCCTGATCGACGTGGGCCGCTGGCTCGAGGAGTTCCACCCGCGTTCCATGGTCGAGCTGGACTACGGCGGCCTGGTGCACGCGATCCCCGAGGCGGATCTCGCGGAGGACCGGTCGGCCGCCGATGTGGCCGAGGGTCTGGCCGCGCTCAAGGACGGGTCGGGAGCGGCCGCCTCCGAGGCGTACGAGCGGCTCACCGAGCGCTGGCGGACCATCCGCGAACTGCAGTTCGCGAGCTGACGCCGGCGGCTGCCGACGCGCCGCCGGAGGGCCGGGGACGTTGGTCCCGATCCGGGCCATTGGCTCAAGCGTGACGGAGAGCACGTAACTGGACTCTTGCGGACATCCCTACCGGTCGTGCCAATATGGGACAACGAGTCCTGGAAGAGCTTATTCCGTCCAGCAATGGGCGGGTTGTCCGGTATTGCATATCTTGAGGGTGGGGATGGGGCTGGTGATCCAGCTGTGACTGATCGTCACTCTGGAGTGACTGTCCGTTATGGCATGGTCCATCGGCTTCCGTAGAGCTTGAACCCCTGAGAGGGCAATTCCATCGGTTTGGCCGACGAGGCTGGACGGATGGTGTAGTTGTAGTGCCGAGGACAAGCCGTTCGTCCTATTACCGACTCGGCCCGCGTCCGCCATTTCGGGCAACACGGGTCAAGGTGCAGAATTTAGAGGAAGAACCGCGCTGGTTCGGTTCTCTCGAGGAGGCCGCTCATGACCGCTCGCACCCCTGATGCCGAGCCGCTGCTGACCCCCGCTGAGGTCGCCACGATGTTCCGCGTGGACCCGAAGACGGTCACACGGTGGGCCAAGGCTGGGAAGCTCACGTCCATCCGCACGCTCGGCGGGCACCGCCGCTACCGCGAGGCGGAGGTCCGCGCACTTCTGGCGGGCATTCCGCAGCAGCGCAGCGAGGCCTGACTAGCCCTTACATGCCCTTTAGGGCCGTCTTATGGGGCCCCCACCCCATAAGTCACCTGCTCCACCAGCTCCACGGGCTCCCTGCCCCCATCGGGGACGCCACAAGGACACAGAAGGTCGCATCGGACTCCGCCGGGTCCGATGCGATCTTTTTTGTGCTCCCAGGGGCCCTTGAGGGGCGCCACGAGGCCACTGAGGGGGCGTTGCGGGACGTTGCGGGGCTTTCGCGGGCAGTTGCGCCGGGCGGCGCGGCCGGCCGTACGCGCGCCTCTGTGGGGTCCGCTGTGGAGTCTTGTGGGCATCTTGCGCGGACCTGTCGGTGCCGACCGATGCGCATCGCGGGCAGATCGGGCACAGGTGCAATTGCACATATTAAATTGACACCCCCCAGAAGGGGGTCGAGTTCCCCACGTCTTGGAAATCTTTGGGTGACGCCCGTCACACGCACGGGTCTTGTGGCTGCTCAGATCCTTGCGGTAATGGGGAATCGGGCTTCAGAAGCGCAAGCCGCAGCAGGCGGTGGCAGGTGACGCAGTGTCGGGTGAGGTGCCTGGTCCCTGAAGCGGCCGCCAGGTGGGCGCGCAGGAGCGCCCTCGTCTCGTGCCTGGGAGTCGGCGTCATACCGAAGGCGTACCGGCGGCCGCCAGGACCCGTCAAGACGGCGCACAGCCCCGGCCGCCGGGCGGGGCACGGGGAGCGGCGCGGGCCGCCGGCAACGCGAAAGGCCCGGATCCACAAGGGATCCGGGCCTTTCGATGATGCGGTCCTGACGGGATTTGAACCCGCGGCCTCCACCTTGACAGGGTGGCGAGCACTCCAAACTGCTCCACAGGACCAGGCTTTGCCGCGCTGAACCTTCCTGCGCTGCGAGAGAGACTGTACAGCAGGTCAGGGGGTGGGGTCGAACCCGTTCGGCGGCACGGCCGCGGACCGGCCAACGGCCCCTCGCGGACCGTCCCCCGGGACCGGCCCGCGCCGGCCCCCGCACCCGGAGCCGTCAGCCCCAGGCCTCGTCCAGCACCTTGAAGATCCGCTTGTCGGAGACCGGCTGCGAGGTGCCCAGCGCGTGCGCGAAGTAGCTCACCCGTAGCTCCTCGATCAGCCAGCGAATGTCCCGAACCTTGTCCGGAACCGGGCGCCCGGCCGGCCGGGACGCCAGCAGCTCCGCGTACTCGCGCTGGATCTCCAGCACCTTCTCCATGCGCATGGTGTCCCGCTGGACGTTCGTGGGCATCTGCTGGAGCCGGCGGTCGACCGCCACCAGGTACCGCATGAGGTCCGGGAGCCGCCGCAGCCCGGTGGCCGTGACGAAGCCGGCCGGCACGAGGGCCGCCAGCTGCTCCCTGACGTCCGTGAGGTTGGCGACCAGTACCAGGCTCGTGGTGCCCTTCAGACGGCGCTCACAGGCCTGCCAGGCGGCCAGCACCTGCTGGACCCGGGCCACCGTCTTCACGGTCACGTCGACCAGGTCGGTGCGCACCTTGTCGAAGAGCTTGCGGAACGATTCCTCGTCCCAGGCCGGCCCGCCGTGGTCGGCGATCAGCTTGTCGGCGGCGGCGGTCACACAGTCGTCGAAGAGCGCCTGGATGCTGCCGTGCGGATTGCGCGAGAGCGCCAGCTTGGCCTCGTTGTTCAGCTGGCCCTGGGCGAACTTCGACGGGTTCGAGGGGATGTTGAGCAGGATCAGCCGGCGGGTGCCGCGCCACATCGCCGCGCTCTGCTCGGCCTCGGTGTCGAAGAGCCGCACGGCGACGCTCGCGCCCTCGTCGACCAGCGCGGGGAACGCCTTCACGGGCTGACCGCCGTATGGGGCATCCCCAGCGCGGAGCGCGAGGGGAAGGGTCTCGAAGGTGCGCGGCAGGCTCCCGATGGTCCACTGCGTCAGGCCGGTGCGCTGCTCGATGCCGATGGCGTCGGCGGCCTTGGAGATGACCTCACGCGTCTTCGGCTTGAGCCGCAGCGTGAGCGCCTCCAGGTCCTTGTCCTCGGCGAGCTTGCGGCCGCGCTCGTCGGTCACCCGGAAGGTGATCTTGAGGTGGTCGGGGACCTTGCCGAGGTCGAAGTCCTCGACGTCCATCCGGACGCCGACCATCCGCTGCAGCTCGCGGGCGAGGGTGTCGGGCAGCGGCTCCTGGACGGGCACCACCCGGTCCAGGAACGCCTTCGCGTAGTTCGGCGCGGGGACGTAGTGCCGGCGGATCGGCTTGGGGAGCGACCGGATCAGTTCGGTGACGACCTCTTCGCGCAGGCCCGGGATCTGCCAGTCGAAGCCGTCGGGGACGACCTGGTTGAGCACCTGGAGCGGGATGTGGACGGTCACGCCGTCCGCGTCCGCGCCCGGCTCGAACTGGTACGTCACCTTGAACTTGAGCCGGCCCTGGCGCCAGGAGTCCGGGTAGTCGTCCTTGGTGACGGTCTGGGCCGCCTCGTTGATCAGCATCGACTGCTCGAAGTTGAGCAGTTCGGGTTCGTCCCGGCGCTTCTGCTTCCACCAGGAGTCGAAGTGGGCGCCGGATACGACGTCTTGTGGCAGCTTCTGATCGTAGAAGTCGAAGAGCGTCTCGTCGTCGACCATGATGTCCCGGCGGCGGGCCCGGTGTTCGAGCTCCTCGACCTCACCGAGCAGCTTGCGGTTGTCGTGGAAGAACTGGTGATGGGTGCGCCAGTCGCCCTCGACCAGCGCGTTACGGATGAACAGATCCCGCGAGACCTCTGCGTCGATCCGTCCGTAATTCACCTTGCGCTGCGCGACGATCGGCACGCCGTACAGCGTCACCCGCTCGAACGCCATCACCGCGGCTTGATCCTTTTCCCAGTGGGGCTCGCTGTAGGTGCGCTTCACCAGGTGCTGCGCGAGCGGCTCGACCCACTCCGGCTCGATCTTCGCGTTGACCCGCGCCCACAGCCGCGAGGTCTCCACCAGCTCGGCCGACATGATCCAGCGCGGCGGCTTCTTGAACAGCGCCGAACCGGGGAAGATCGCGAACTTGGCGCTGCGGGCGCCCAGATACTCGTTCTTGTCGGTGTCCTTCAGCCCGAGGTGCGACAGCAGCCCGGCGAGGAGCGAGGTGTGCAGCCGCTGCGAGTCGGGAGCGGCGTCGCTCTCCTTCTCCTCCAGATGGATGCCCATGGTCTTGGCGACCGAGCGCAGCTGGCTGTAGATGTCCTGCCACTCGCGGATCCGCAGATAGTTCAGGAACTCCGACCGGCACATCCGGCGGAAGGCCGAGGACGACAGCTCCTTCTGCTGCTCGCGCACATAGCGCCACAGGTTCAGATACGCCAGGAAGTCGCTGGTCTCGTCGGCGAACCGGCGGTGCTTCTCGTCCGACTGCTGCTTCTTCTCCGCGGGCCGCTCACGCGGGTCCTGGATCGACAGCGCTGCCGCGATCACCATGACCTCACGGACACAGCCGTTGCGGTCGGCCTCCAGCACCATCCTGGCGAGCCGCGGGTCGACGGGCAGCTGGGCCAGCTTGCGGCCCAGCGGCGTCAGCCGCTTCTGGTGGTCCTTCTCCTTCGGGTCGAGCGCGCCGAGCTCCTCCAGGAGCTGGACGCCGTCCTTGATGTGACGGCTGTCCGGCGGGTCGATGAAGGGGAACTTGGCGATGTCGCCCAGCCCGGCCGCCGTCATCTGGAGGATGACGGACGCCAGGTTGGTGCGCAGGATCTCCGCGTCGGTGAACTCCGGGCGGGACTCGAAGTCCTCCTCGGAGTACAGCCGTACGCAGATGCCGTCCGAGGTACGCCCGCAACGGCCCTTGCGCTGGTTGGCGCTGGCCTGCGAGATCGCCTCGATCGGCAGCCGCTGGACCTTGGTGCGGTGGCTGTAGCGGGAGATACGGGCATTGCCCGGGTCGATCACGTACCGGATGCCGGGCACGGTCAGGGACGTCTCGGCGACGTTCGTGGCCAGCACGATGCGGCGGCCGGCGTGCTTCTGGAACACCCGGTGCTGCTCGGCCGAGGAGAGCCGCGCGTACAGTGGCAGCACCTCGGTGGAGCGCAGGTTCAGCTTGTTGAGGGCGTCCGCGGTGTCGCGGATCTCCCGTTCGCCGGAGAGGAAGACCAGGATGTCGCCCGGGCCCTCGCGCTGGAGCTCCTCCGCCGCGTCGCAGATCGCGGTGACCTGGTCGCGGTCGTCGTCATCGCCCTCTTCGGCGAGCAGCGGCCGGTAGCGGACCTCCACCGGGAACGTCCGCCCGCTCACCTCGACGACCGGGGCGTCCCCGAAGTGCCGGGAGAAGCGCGCCGGGTCGATGGTGGCCGAGGTGATGATCACCTTGAGGTCGGGGCGGCGGGGGAGCAGTTGGGCGAGGTAGCCCAGGATGAAGTCGATGTTGAGGCTGCGCTCGTGCGCCTCGTCGATGATGATCGTGTCGTACTGCAGCAGCTCGCGGTCGGTCTGGATCTCCGCGAGCATGATGCCGTCGGTCATCAGCTTGACCAGGGTGCGGTCGCCGACCTGGTCGGTGAAGCGGACCTTCCAGCCGACGGCCTCGCCGAGCGGGGTGTCCAGCTCCTCCGCGATCCGGTCCGCGACGGTACGGGCGGCGATCCGGCGGGGCTGCGTATGGCCGATCAGGCCCCGCACCCCGCGCCCCAGTTCCAGACAGATCTTGGGGATCTGGGTGGTCTTGCCCGAGCCGGTCTCACCCGCGACGATCACGACCTGGTGATCGCGGACGGCCGCCAGGATCTCGTCCTTCTTCTGGCTGACCGGCAGCTGCTCGGGGTAGCTGATCTTCGGCACGGCGGCGCGCCGGCGTTCCACACGCGCCTCGCCCTGCTCGATCTGGCCGGCGATCTCCGCCAGCACCGCCGCGCGGGCTTCGGTCTTGCGGATCCGGCGGGCGCCTTCAAGACGGCGGCCGAGCCGCACTTCGTCGCGGAGCGACAGTGCGGAGAGACGGGATCCCAGGTCGGCGAGGGTGGCGGGGCCGGGCTGGCCGGCGGCACTGGAGGCGGAAGCAGGCTGCGTAGACATACGGCCCCCAGGATCTCACCCGGCCGGAAGAGTCCGCGAATCATTTCGCCGCGGTGCGAGCGGGGCTCGACGCGTACCGGACCGGGGGCGGCGCGCGGCCGGGGCGGGAGATCCGCCAAAAGTCGTTGAATCCGGGCCTGAATGGCGGGGGATCGACGGGGGTGCGGGGCGGGGCTCCGGTGCGGGGGAGTGTGACGCATCGGACACCGGCGAAGAGCTGGGCGGGGGAGTTCCGAGCGGAGGAGTTCTGCTGGGGAAGTTCTGCTGGGGAACGACGAAGGCCCCGTCCGGAGACGGGGCCTTCGTCGTGCGGTGGCTGGGGCCGGGGTCGAACCGGCGACCTACCGCTTTTCAGGCGGTCGCTCGTACCAACTGAGCTACCCAGCCGCAGCGGTCCTGACGGGATTTGAACCCGCGGCCTCCACCTTGACAGGGTGGCGAGCACTCCAAACTGCTCCACAGGACCTAGCTATGTGTAAGACGAGTCTCACACACGGTAAAGCGTACCCCCAACGGGATTCGAACCCGTGCTACCGCCTTGAAAGGGCGGCGTCCTGGGCCACTAGACGATGAGGGCTAATTGGCCCGCCTTGGGCGCTTGCCGGCGCCGTCGGGGACGAGAGAAGCATATGGGATGCCGCCGGGTATCGCCAAAACGGTTTACCGGCCGGTCGCGGGGGCGGTCGGGGCCGGGTGCGGGGTGGGGTGAAGGGCCAGGTGAAGGGTGGGCCGAGGGGGCGCCCGGAAGTGATGCCGTACGCCGGGGGAAAGTGCCGCCCATGACCGACAATGGGCGGGTGCTGGAGATGACGCGCGAGGAGTTCGAGGAACTGGTCGGCGAAGCGCTCGACCGGATTCCGGCCGAGCTGACACGGCTGATGGACAACGTCGCCGTATTCGTCGAGGACGAGCCCGACCCCAAGGACCCCGATCTGCTCGGCCTCTATGAGGGGACACCCCTGACCGAGCGCGGTGAGTGGTACGCCGGGGTCCTGCCGGACCGGATCACGATCTACCGGGGGCCGACGCTGCGGATGTGCGACAACCGCGCGGACGTGGTCGCGGAGACCGAGGTGACGGTCGTTCACGAGATCGCCCACCACTTCGGCATCGACGACGAGCGGCTGCACGCGCTCGGCTACGGGTGAGGTGACGGGCGGGCCGCACGCGCTCGGCCATGGGGTGACGTGACGGGCCGGGCGTGTCCTGGGGGGTGGCACGGGCGTTGGGCACCAGAGACCCTGCCCGCCGCGTCCTGACTCCCCGAGGTGCATGCACGTGCCCCCTTCCTCCTCCCGCGCCGCCGCGCGGACCGCCGGAGCCCTACTCGCCGCCACCGCCGTCCTGCTGACGGCCGGCTGTATGAGCACCGGGGACTCGCGGGACGATCCGCGGCCGCAGGGGGTCTCACCGTCGGCGCGGGTCGGCGCGGGGCCCGATGGAACGCTGCCGGACGGCACCAGGGTGGTGCCGGGCGGGCACAAGGCCAAGCCGAACGGGTCGCCGTCCGCGTCCGCCTCCGCCGGCGGGGTGCCGCCGGTGAGCGGTGCCCCCGCCGCCGTGAAGCCGGCACCGTCCCCGGGAGCGGGCAAGCCGTCCGCCGGGCCGGGCGGTGCCACCCCCACCACGCCGGCGTCCAGCCCCACGCCTTCCGCCACGGTTTCGGCGACCACCGAGCCTCCGGCTCCGCCCGCGTCGACGCCCGCCTCGCCGTCGGAGTCACCCGTCGAATCGGCCCCAGCGGCGTAACCGGCCCATCCAGCGCATCCAGTGCATCCGGTGTAACCGGCATCACTCGCCGGCCCCGGTGAATCCGCCGTATCCGGTGTAAAGTAGGTGGCCTAGCAGCGTGCTCCCGGCCCGATTGGTCAATCGGGCCGGAGATGCGTATGCTGGTAGATCGTTTGATCCTAATGCCCGGCGCCGAATCCGAAGAGCGCCGCGTGGCGCGTTCCTTTTCTCCAGGCTGCTGACCGCATTGAGGCGGTTGTATGCGAACCCCGGAGCTGGCGCGTGCCGAGTCTCCGAGAGGTTCAGCTTTAGCATGCCCATTAACACCGCCGACCGTACCGCCATGCCCATGGACGACTCCGTGGCTGACGACACCACGATCGACACCACGGCCGAGATCACCGCCGTCGAGTCCACCGAGACCGACGCCGTCGAGGCCGACACCACCACCGACTTCACCGTCACCGAGGACGACGCGGCCGCCGACGCCGTAGTCGCCGGTGACGACGCTTCCGCCGAAGAGGTTTCCGCCGAGGCCGAAGAGGCCGAGGAAGAGGAATACACCGGCGTCACCTTCGGCGAGCTGGGTCTCGCCGAGGGCATCGTCCGCAAGCTCGCGCAGAACGGCGTCACCAAGCCGTTCCCGATCCAGGCCGCGACCATCCCGGACGCCCTGGCCGGCAAGGACATCCTCGGCCGTGGCCGTACCGGCTCCGGCAAGACGCTCTCCTTCGGCCTTCCGCTGCTGTCGCTGCTCGCCGGTGGCCACACCGAGAAGAAGCGCCCGCGCGGCATCATCCTGACGCCGACCCGTGAGCTCGCCATGCAGGTCGCCGACGCGCTGCAGCCGTACGGCGACGTTCTCGGCCTCAAGATGAAGGTCGTCTGCGGCGGTACCTCGATGTCCAACCAGATCTACGCGCTGGAGCGCGGTGTCGACATCCTCGTCGCCACCCCGGGCCGGCTGCGCGACCTGATGAACCGTGGCGCCGCTTCGCTCGACAAGATCCAGATCGCGGTCCTCGACGAGGCCGACCAGATGGCCGACATGGGCTTCCTGCCCGAGGTCACCGAGATCCTCGACCAGGTTCCGGTCGGCGGCCAGCGTCTGCTGTTCTCCGCCACCCTGGAGAACGAGATCGACTCGCTGGTCAAGCGCTACCTGAAGGACCCGGTCACGCACGAGGTCGACGCGGCGCAGGGCGCGGTCACCACCATGACCCACCACGTGCTCGTCGTGAAGCCGAAGGACAAGGCGCCGGTCACGGCCGCCATCGCAGCCCGCAAGGGCCGCACGATCATCTTCGTCCGCACCCAGATGGGCGCCGACCGTGTCGCCGAGCAGCTCCTCGAGTCGGGCGTCAAGGCCGACGCGCTGCACGGCGGTATGACGCAGGGCGCGCGTACCCGCGTGCTGGAGGACTTCAAGGGCGGTCTCGTCAACGTCCTCGTCGCGACCGACGTGGCCGCGCGCGGTATCCACGTGGACGGCGTCGGCCTGGTGCTGAACGTCGACCCGGCCGCCGACCACAAGGACTACCTGCACCGCTCGGGCCGTACCGCCCGTGCCGGTGAGTCCGGCACGGTCGTGTCGCTGGCGCTTCCGCACCAGCGCAAGACCATCTTCCGTCTGATGGAGGACGCGGGCGTCGACGCCTCGCGCCACATCATCGGCGGCTCGGGCGTCTTCGACGAGGAGGTCGCCACGATCACCGGCGCCCGCTCGATGACCGACGTCCAGGCCGACTCCGTACAGAACGCCGCGGCGCAGGCCGAGCGTGAGGTCGCCGAGATGACCCGCGAGCTGGAGAAGCTGCAGCGCCGGGCCACCGAGCTGCGCGAGGAGGCCGACCGCCTCACCATGCGCTCGGCCCGCGAGCGTGGCGAGGACCCGGAAGAGGCCGTCGCCGCCAAGGCCCTGGAGATCGCCGAGGCCGCGGCTGCCGAGGCAGTCCGGATCGCGGCCATTCCGGTCCAGCCCGAGCCGCAGCGCCGTGACGACCGGGGCAACTACGGCCGTCGTGACGACCGTCAGGGCTCCGGTGGCTACCAGGGCCGCGACCGCCGTGACGAGCGCCCCTCCGGTGGCCGTTCGTTCGAGCGTCGTGACGACCGTCCGTCCTCCGGTGGTTTCCGCTCCGGCGGCGACCGCCCGACCGGTGGCCGTTCGTTCGAGCGTCGTGACGACCGTCCGTCCTCCGGTGGTTTCCGCTCCGGCGGCGACCGTCCCACCGGTGGCCGTTCCTTCGAGCGCCGCGACGAGCGCCCGTCCTCCGGTGGCTACCAGGGCCGCGACCGCCGTGACGAGCGCCCCTCCGGTGGCCGTTCGTTCGAGCGTCGTGACGACCGTCCGTCCGGTGGCTTCCGCTCCGGCGGCGACCGCCCGACCGGCGACCGTCCCACCGGCGGCCGTTCCTTCGAGCGCCGCGACGACCGTCCGTCCACCGGTGGCGGCTTCCGCTCCGGCGGCGCCGACCGTCCGGCCTTCAACCGTGACCGCCGCGAAGAGCGCCCGGCCACCGGCGGCGGCTTCCGCACCGGCGACCGCCCCGTGAACCGCGACCGCCGCGACGAGCGTCCGGCCGGCCGCACCTTCGAGCGCCGTGACAGCCGCCCGGGTCAGACCGGCACCGGCTCGATCGACCGCAAGCCGCGCTGGAAGGCCAACTGACCAGGCCTGAACCTGCCTGACCGAACGGGCCCGCCCGATGCCATTGGCATCGGGCGGGCCCGTTTTTCGCGCATGGTGTGCCCCCAGCGAGGGAATTGCTGGGGGCATGACAACTGTGCAGAAGGATCAGCAGGACCAGCCGGATCCCCCCGAGGGATCCGATGAGGAGCGCCTCGCCCAGCTCGGCTACACGCAGGTGCTGGCGCGGCGGATGTCGGCGTTCTCGAACTTCGCGGTGTCGTTCACGATCATCTCGGTGCTGTCCGGGTGTCTGACGCTGTACATGTTCGGCATGAACACCGGTGGCCCCGCGGTCATCATGTGGGGCTGGGTGGGCGTCGGGCTGATGACGCTCGTGGTCGGGCTGGCCATGGCGGAGGTCTGTTCGGCGTATCCGACCTCGGCCGGGCTGTACTACTGGGCACGGGCGTTGGCGCCCGAGCGCAGTGCCGCCGCCTGGGCGTGGTTCACCGGCTGGTTCAACGTGCTGGGGCAGGTCGCGGTGACCGCGGGCATCGACTTCGGGGCGGCGAGCTTCCTCAACGCCTATCTGACGCTGCAGTTCGACTGGCCGGCCACCCCCGGGCACACGATGCTCCTGTTCGCCGGGATCCTCGTCCTGCACGGCGTCCTCAACACCTTCGGGGTGCGGATAGTCGCCCTGCTGAACGACATCAGCGTGTGGTGGCACGTGATCGGCGTGGTCGTCATCGTCGGGGCGCTCGCGATCGTCCCCGACAGCCACCAGTCGGCGTCCTTCGTCTTCACCGAGTTCGTCAACAACACGGGCTGGAACAGCAGCCTCTACGTGGTGCTGATCGGCCTGCTGATGGCGCAGTACACGTTCACCGGCTACGACGCCTCCGCCCATATGACCGAGGAGACCCATGACGCGTCCGTCGCCGGACCGCGCGGCATCGTCCGGTCCATCTGGACGTCCTGGGTCGCCGGCTTCGTACTGCTGCTCGGCTTCACCTTCTCCATCCACAGCTACAGCGGCGCGCTGGACAGCGACACGGGCGTCCCGCCCGCGCAGATCCTCATCGACGGGCTCGGCGCGGCCGGCGGCAAGGCCCTGCTGCTCGTCGTGATCGTCGCGCAGCTCTTCTGCGGTATGGCGTCCGTCACGGCCAACAGCCGCATGATCTACGCGTTCTCGCGCGACGGCGCCCTCCCGTACTCCCGGGTCTGGCACCGCATCAACGAGCGCACCCGGACGCCCACCAACGCCGTCTGGCTCGCCGCCTTCGGCGCGATGCTGCTCGGCCTGCCGTATCTGATCAACCCCACCGCCTACGCGGCCGTGACGTCGATCGCCGTGATCGGTCTCTACATCGCCTACGTCATCCCGACGTTCCTGCGGTTGCGCAAGGGCGACGCCTTCGAGCGCGGGCCGTGGCACCTGGGGCGCTGGAGCCGGCCGATCGGGATCTTCGCGCTGGGGTGGGTCGCGCTGATCACCGTGCTGTTCATGCTGCCGCAGGTGAGTCCCGTCACGGCGAAGAGCTTCAACTACGCACCGGTGGCGGTCCTCGTCGTCCTCGGTTTCGCCGCCACCTGGTGGCTGGTCTCCGCCCGTCACTGGTTCCTCAAACCGGCCACCACGGGGGACACGGCCGGGCCCGGCGCGGGTGGCGGTCCCGGGGCCGACACGCCGACCGGCTGATCCGGGGCGCGGTCCGGGCGCAGATCATCCGCAGCCGATAAGACTCGGACCTGCGCCCCTCGCCGGGCTATGCTGCGGGTTGCGGGCCATTAGCTCAATTGGCAGAGCAGTGGACTTTTAATCCATTGGTTGTCGGTTCGAGTCCGACATGGCCCACTGTGAGAGCCGCAGGTCGTCCCCGGATGACCTGCGGTTTCTCTGTGTCGGGGTGGCTGGATCCGGTCCTGCGGGCGCCGGCGGCCCGGCCGTGCGGGGCCGCACCTCCGCCGCCGGCCCTTCCTGCGGCTGACCGGCAGCGATGCGGCGCGGACCCCGGTCCGCGCCCGGCTATGCTGGGAGGAACAACGGGCCGTTAGCTCAATGGTTAGAGCAGTGGACTTTTAATCCATTGGTTGTGGGTTCGAGTCCCACATGGCCTACCCGCAGGCGTACCGGTCTCGCCACCGGCGTCCTGCGAGAGCGCCCCGGTCGGGTTTCCCGACCGGGGCGCGCCTCTGTCCCCGTCCGGTAGGGGCTCCGACGGGGGTCCGGGTGGGGCCTTTGCCCACTTCGGTAGGGTCTTGTGGCGTGACCTACATAGTGGTGTTGTTCGCGCTCGTCGGCGCCGGCATGTTGTTTTCCGCGATCGAGCGGAAGGTCGACCGGGTCGAGCGGAGGATCCGGCTCATGGAGCGCCGTCAGGAGTTGATCCTGCGTCACCTCGGTATCGAAGAGGTGGACGCCCCCGACCTGCGGGAGATCAACGAGCTGGTGCGGCAGGGGAAGAAGATCCAGGCGATCAAGGCCTACCGCGAGCTCACGGGCGCGGGGCTGAAGGAAGCCAAGGAAGCGGTCGAGCGGCTGCCCGGGAACGTCTGACCTGCGGGGGAGCGCCCCCGCTGCGTCCTGCGGTGGAGATTGTCAGGGATGCCGCTAGGGGGCGGGGTAGGGATAACCCCCAGGTGCAATGGGGCATGAGCCGGATGGGTCGGGGTCCCCCGGTGCGGCAAAGTCAGTGACACCCGCCACTGACAAGGAGTTCGACATGGCCGCCACCTCGGTACCAGCCCCGGTCACCACCGGACCGTTGGCGGCCTTCGTGCGCTTCGTCGTCTGCGGCGGGGGAGTTGGGCTGCTGTCCAGCGGGGCGCTGCTGCTGGTCTCCGGCCATGCGCCGATCGCGCTGGCGAACGCGGTGGTGACCGTCGTGTCCACCCTGCTCGCCACCGAGCTGCACGGCCGCTTCACCTTCCGGGCGGGACACGCGCGGCCGGCCGACCACCTGAAGTCCGGCCTCACCGCCACCATTTGCTACCTGTTCACCACCGGCGCCCTGCTCGCCCTGCACGCGGTCCACCCGAACCCCGGGCCGCTGCTGGAGCAGAGCGTCTATCTGTCGGCGTCCGGCCTGGCGGGCATCGGCCGCTTCGTGGTCCTGAAGGTCATGGTCTTCGCGACCGGCTCCAAGGCCGCGGCCGGCACCCGCCCGGTCGGCAGGAAGGTCCTGCTGACCCGCCGGGCGGTCACCGTCGCCGCGTAGTCGCCTCAGGCCCGGCGGCGCCGGGCCGGGAGGGTCGTCACGGCGAGGACCAGGGCCACCGCGATCAGCCCGGCGCCGACCGTGAAGGCGAGATGGTAGCCACCGGTCAGCGCCGCGGGGGCGGACCGTCCGGCGCTCAGCAGGTGGGCGGTCCGGGAGGTGGCGAGGGTGTTGAGGAGCGCGAGGCCGAGCGCACCGCCGATCTGCTGGGTGGTGTTGAACAGGCCGGAGGCGACACCGGCGTCCCGTTCGGTGGCACCGGACATGCCGAGCCCGGTCAGGGCCGGGATGGCCAGCCCGAAGCCGGCGAGCGACAGCATCACGGGCAGCAGGTCGACGAGGTAACTTCCGTGCACGGGGACCCGGCTGAGCAGCAGGAGACCCGCGAGCAGCAGCGCCAGACCGGACACGACCATCGTGCGTTCGCCGAACCGGCCGGTCAGCCGGGCCGAGAAGCCGAGCGAGACGATCCCGATCACGACGGCGGACGGGAGCATGGCCAGCCCGCTCTTCGTGGCACCGTAGCCGAGCACGTGCTGCATGTAGAGGACGACGAGCACCTGGAAGCCGAACAGCGCGGCGATCATCAGGACCTGGATCGCGTTGGCCCCGGACACCTGGCGGGAGCGGAACACCCGCAGCGGCAGCAGCGGGGCGGCGGCCTTCGCCTGGCGGAGGACGAACCCGGCGAGCAGCGCGGCCGCCAGGGCGCCGAGACCGAGGGTGCGGGCCGAGGCCCAGCCGTTCTCACCGGCCTGGACGATCGTGTAGACACCGAGCATCAGACCGGCGGTGACGAGGGCGGCGCCCGTCGCGTCGGCCCCGGAGCGCAGGCCGAGGCCGCGGTCGGGGACGAGGGTGCGGGCGGCCAGCACACCGGCGGCGACGCCGATCGGCAGATTGATGAAGAAGATCCAGTGCCAGCTCGCGGACTGGGTGAGAACGCCGCCCAGCACCAGGCCGATCGAGGCCCCGGCGGCACCGACGAAGCTGAACGCGCCGATCGCCTTGGCCCGTTCGCGCGGCTCGGGGAAGAGCGTCACGATCATCCCGAGGCTCACCGCGGACGCCATCGCGCCGCCGACACCCTGGACGAACCGGCCGGCGATCAGCAGCTCGGGCGAGCCGGCCACCCCGCACAGCAGCGAGGCGGCGGTGAAGAGGGTGATGCCCGCCAGGAACATCCGCTTGCGGCCGATCAGGTCGCCGAACCGTCCGGCCAGGAGCAGCAGACCGCCGAACGCGATCAGGTAGGCGTTGACGACCCAGGCGAGGTCCGGCTGCGAGAAGCCGAGGTCGCTCTGGATGGCGGGCAGCGCCACGGTCACGATGCTGCCGTCCAGGATGACCATCAGCATCCCCGCGCAGAGGATCGCGAGGGCCAGCCAGCGGGAGCGGTCGTGGGGCGGGGTCCGCGGATCCGGATGCTGCTGGGTCGGGCGCTGGGTCCGGGTCCCGGTCTGCGGTGTGGATCTCGTCAGCGGCATGAGGGCGTCTCCCTGCTCGGGTGGTCGAGGCATGCGCGGCGTTCGCGGGCGTTCGAAGCCGACAAGAGAGACGCTAGCAGATAGTTTTGTAATAGACGATATCTTTCGGAACTAGATCCGGGCCTCCCGGGCCCGGCGGACCGGACGTGGTGATTCCACGGGGGTGGCCAGCCGGCCCTCGGTCAGCCGCTGCAGGGCGGCGGCGAACACCTTCCGCTCGCCCTCCGGAAGCGTGCCGAGCACCTCGCTGTGGATGCGATCGATGATCGCCAGGCCGTCGGTGATGTGCTGGACGCCGGCTTCGGTGACCGAGATGATCCGCGCCCGGCGGTCCGTGCTCGAAGGGCGGCGCTCCGCGAGCCCGGCCTTCTCCAGCTCGTCCATCGTCACGACCATCGTGGTCTTGTCGAGGTCCGCGAGCTCCGCCACCTGCGCCTGGGTCAGCTCACCCGGCAGCGCGTGGGCCAGTACGCAGTGCAGCCGCGGCGAGCTGTCGATCTCGGCGAGCGCCGCCGTCAGTTCGGTGGTGAGCACATGCGCGATGTGCTTCAGCTGGAACGTGAGGTCCGGGACGCTGCGGACCGGCGGGGTGGGCCGGTGCGCGTCCGGAGTCGCTGTGGGTGCCATGACGCGAGCGTAACAAAACTCGTCCTGTACGGGATCGTCCCGTAGGGGACGACATGGCATGGGTGGGGGTCTCGAGGGCCCCGGGCTAGCAGGGCTGCCGCCACGCGTCGAGGTTCAGGTGCTTGAGCATCGAGCTGAGGCGGAGCCGCCGGGCGGTCGGACAGAACTCCGTCGTCGCCAGGGAGTACTCGGTGTGGAACACCGCCTTGCCCGCCGTGATGAACGGGGTCAGCTCGTCGCACTCGTCGTTCTGCGCGCACTCCTCGTTGACGGCGAAGTCGAAGTCGCCGACCAGCTCCGGGATCTGCTCCAGGTCGTTCTTGAGGCCGACCGACATACCGCGCTCATGGGCGAGCCCGGCGAGCATGCGGTTGTACGCGAGCTGGTCGGCGGCGGTCAGCGGGAAGCCGGTCCGGTTGGTGTAGGCGTCCATGAGATCGGGCTCGACCCCGTCGAAGCCCTTGGTGCGGCACATGTCGAAACGTTGCGCCATCAAGGGGCGCAGCAGGTCGAGGCGGCGGATGTCCAGCCACCGCTCGCCGCTCCAGCCGTTGCCGAGGCCGAGGAGGGCGGTGGGGAACGCCACCCGGTCGGGGCGGAAGTTCTCCCAGGCGCCCGCGTTGACGTAGCAGATCACCTTGCGGCCGGCGGCGTGCAGCCGGGCGACGGTGGCGGCGTCGTTCTCGAAACCGTCGATGTCGTAGACGGGTACGTCGACGCTGGTGTCGACCTTGCCGCTGAGCTGCCACTGCCAGGCGGTGCCGGGAGGCGGCCGCCAGCGGTCGGACGGCGGGGCGGGGATGGGTGAGGGGATGGGGGAGGGGCGGTGGTGGTCCGGGCCGGGATCCGGGCCCGGATCGGGATCGGAACCGCAGGCGGCGAGCAGCAGAAGGAGGAGCGGGAGAAGAAACGAAGGGAGGAACGAGGGGAGGAACGCCGACGGCCGGGAGCCGGTGCCAGACCTGCGGATCAACGGTTCTCCTCCTGCTGGTGCCGATGCCGCCCCCGGAGCCCGGCGACATCGGTGAGGTCCGGGGACGTGAGGTCCGAGGACATGACGTCCGGGGACGTGAGGTCCGGAGACACACCCTGCCAGGGGTTGGCGCCGCTTCCCGGGACCGCGCAGTGCACGGCCGCGCCGCGCAGCCGGGCGGTACGGGAGGCGAGGCCGCAGAGCCTGGCCGGGACGTCGTACACGAGATGGCAGAAGCGGTCCGCCGGATACGTACTCGTCCAGGCCGGTACGGCCGCCGCCGCGCGGTACGTCGCCCAGCTGCCCTCGAACGTCACCAGCAGATCGGCGAACTCGGCGTACCCGGGCGCGGGGTGCACGCCCGGGTTGAGGACGACCGTCCGGGAACCGCCGGCCCGCGCGGTCCGCGCGGTCCGCGCGAGCCAGCGGTAGTAACTCAACAGCCCGGCGTCGGGCGCGGCCTGGTCGAAGAAGACGCCGTCCGTGCCGTACCACTTGCGGTGGCGGCGCAGGTCGGCGACGACCGCGTGGGTGGGGCGGCGGCCGTACGCGGTGTCCACGTATCCGAGGACGCGCACGCCCGCCGCCCGCAACTCCTCGGCCACCGCCACGAAGGCGGGGTCCCGGACCGTGCCCGGCCCGTCGGCGACGTTGAGCACGACGCCGTAGAGCAGGTCGGCGGCCCCTACCAGCGTCCGCCAGGCGCCGGGGTCGACGGCCGGGTGGACGTAGAGCGGGACGAGGAGCTTTCCGTCGCTCATGGCGCGGCCGTGACGCCGGCCGTGACGCCGGCCGTGACGCCGGCCGTGACGCCGGCCGTGACGCCGGCCGTGACACCGGCCGTGACACCGGCCGTGACACCGGCCGTGACACCGGACGGTGCCCTGGGCGGAACGGCTACCGGTGCGCCCTCGTTCCACAGGTCCGCGAGCGACTGCGCGAGGCTGAACTGGGGCCGCCAGCCCAGGGCCGCGGCCGCCGCGGAGATGTCCGCGCGCTGCCAGGACACCGCAGCCGAACGGTGCGACCCGGCCCCGCTCTCCTCGACCCGGCCCCGGAAACCGGACGCGGCGACCAGCCCGTCCGCGATGGCGCGCACCGGGGTGGCGCCGCCGCCCGCGATGTTCAGGATCCGCGGCAGCGGCCCCGGGGCCATGGCCGCGAGGACGGCGGCCCGCGCCACGTCCCGTACGTCGACGTAGTCGCGGTACGCGGAGAGATCGCCGACGCGGATCACGCCCTCCGCACCCTCCGGGAGCACCCGGCGCAGTTCGGCGACGAACCGGCCCGGCAGGCTCGCCCCCGGCGATCCCGGGCCGATCGGGTTGAAGACCCGCAACACCGTGGCGTCCAGGGCGGATTGGGCGACGATGAGCGTGCCGGCCAGTTTCGTGGCCCCGTACGCCCCCGGCGGCCGGGTCGGTGCGGACTCGTCGATGGACCGGCCGGGGGCCGTGGCCCCGTACTCCCCGGCAGAACCGAGGTGGACGAGACGGGCGGTGGGCGCGGCCCGCCGCAGCGCCTCGCAGAGGACGGCGGGTCCACGGGTGTTCACCTCCGCGAGCCGCAGCGGGCTGTTGCCCACCGAGCCCACGCAGTTGACGACGGCGTGTGGACCCAGCGCCCGCAGCGCCTCGGTGAGCGCGTCGACGGAGATGGTGGTGAGGTCGATCGGCAGGCCGTCGACCAGGGCAGGTGGGGAATCGGACGGGAGGGCGGGCGGGGCGACCGGGGTGGACCGGCCGGCGCCGAGCACCCGCACACCCGGGAGGGCGCGCAGCTGCCCGGCGACGTGGGCGCCGAGGAATCCGGTGGAACCCAGACAGAGAATGCGTCGCATGGCGTCGGGTCACGCCCCCTTGAGCAGCAGTCCGCGGTGGGTGGTGAACTCGGCGTTGGCCCGGTCGTAGTCGTCGGGACGTCCGATGTCGAGCCAGTAGCCGTCGAACTCGTAGGCGCTCGGCGGGGTCTTCGCGTTGAGCAGGTCGAGCACCACCTCGTCGAAGCCGAGCGGCAGCCCGGGTGTGTAGTCCAGGAGCGTGGAACGGGACAGGCCGTACACGCCCATCGAGACCCGGTAGTCGATGCTCGGCTTCTCGGTGAAGGCCACGACGTTGCCCGAGTCCGTGGTCAGCACCCCGAAGTCGATCTTCACCTTCCGGGCGTAGGTGGCGATGGTGAGCGGGCTGTCGGCGGTCTCGTGGTGCCGCAGCACGTCCCCGAAGTCCAGGTCGGTGAGGATGTCGCCGTTCATCACGAGGAACTTCTCGGGCAGCCGGTCGAGCATGGTGAGCAGCGGCCCCATCGTGCCGAGCGGGCTGTCCTCGGTGGAGTAGCCGACGCGCATCCCCCACTGCGAACCGTTGCCGACGTAGGCGCGGATGATGTGGCCCAGGTGGCCGATGGCGATGGTGCAGGTGGTGAAGCCGGCGTTCGCCAGCTGCCGCATCACGATCTCCAGGATCGCGTGCTGGTCGCCGATCGGGACGAGCGGTTTCGGCAGGGCGGTCGTGTAGGGCAGCAGCCGGACGCCCTTGCCTCCGGCCAGAATGACTGCGTGCATGTGGTTGGTCCCCCCTCTGGCCTGGCGGCCAGACGTCGCGTCCGGTTCCGGGGTTCGATCCGGGACCGGGAGATCCGGAAGAGTCGGTTCCGGGAAATCCGGAGTCAGATGTTGTAGAGCTCGGTCTTGTAGCGGGCGAGGTTCGCCGGGTCGCGGAAGAACGCGATGGTGTCTTCCAGCCCCTGCTCCAGGCTGTGGTCGGGCGCCCAGCCGGTCGCGTCACGCAGCCGCGCGGCGTCGCAGACCAGCCGCATCACCTCGGAGCCGGCGGGCCGGATCCGCTGCTCGTCCTCGATGACGTCCAGATCGGTCTCCATGAGCTTGCCGATCAGCTGCACCAGGTCACCGACGGAGATCTCGCCTCCCGTCCCCGCGTTGAACGTCCGCCCGACCACGCTCCCGGCGGGCGCGGTCCCCACCGCGAGGAACGCCCGCGCGGTGTCCCGTACGTAGGTGAAGTCGCGCGTCGGCCGCAGGTCGCCGAGCGTGATGGTCCGCTCCCCCGCGGCCACCTGCCCGATCACCGTCGGGATCACCGCACGCATGGACTGCCGCGGCCCGAAGGTGTTGAACGGCCGCAACGTCACCACCGGTGTACCGAAGCTCGCGAAGTAGCTGTCCGCGAGCCGGTCGCCGCCCGCCTTCGAAGCGGCGTACGGGGACTGGGTGTTGATCGGGTGGTCCTCGGAGATCGGTACGGTCTGCGCGGTGCCGTACGTCTCGCTGGTGGAGGTGTGCACCAGCCGTGGGATCTCCAGCTGGCGGACGGCCTCCAGCACGTTCAGCGTGCCGGTGACGTTGGTGTCCACGTAGGAGTGCGGTGCCTGGTACGAGTACGGGATCGCGATCAGCGCGGCCAGGTGGTAGACGGCCTCGGCGCCGTCCATCAGCCCCCGGACGGAGCCGGGGTCGCGGACGTCGCCCAGGACCACGTCCACCTGGCTCATCGTCTCGGCGTCCAGCGTCTCCAGCCAGCCGAAGGACGAGAACGAGTTGTACTGGGCCATCGCGCGCACCCGGTGGCCCGAGGCGACGAGCGCCTCCACCAGGTGTGAGCCGATGAAGCCTTCGGCGCCGGTGACGGCTACCAATGTCATGTCGAATGCTCCGGTTTCTCGAAAGGGGTTGGGGACGTGGGACAGGTTCGGTTCGGGGCACCTCATCGGTGCGATGTGGCGCGGCCCAGCAGGGAGCAGGCGACGGCGATCAGTACGGCCGCCGCGCTCGCGCAGGCGACCAGCTGCACGACCGGATGGTCACCGAACTCCCAGCACAGGAAGGCGATTTCGATCACGGCGGCCGCCATGCAGACCAGCGCGGCCGGCCACGCGGCGCCGAACGCCTGGAGCAGCAGCGAGAGCCACAGCACCGCGCCGAGCGTCAGCAGCGCGCACAGCCTCAGCGCGCCGGGTGCCGGTGCCCCCGGCCACAGGGCGGTGAGGGCCGCCGCGAGCGCCGCGAGGACGATCAGGTACCCCGCCAGGCACCCCAGCAGGACGGAGGCCGACCGGGTCCTGAAGCCTCCGGCGTCGACGCTGCGCCGCAGCGCGGCGACCCCGCGGCCGCGGAAGCGGTACAGCAGCCATTCGGCCGCGCCCATGCTCAGCGTCAGCGCGACCGCCGAGACACCGGCGCCCAGGGCCAGCACCAGGACCAGCACCGCGCTGGCCAGCCCGTACAGCCCGTACGGCAGGGACGCGACGAGCGGCGGGGGCGCGGGCGCGCCCAGCTCGGGCGGGGTGCGCAGCCCGCGTACGACCTGCCGGCCGGCGACCAGCAGCGCCGCCACGGGGGTCGCGATGACCAGACAGGCCCGCACCGTGGGGGGCAGGTCCCACGCCAGGAGCAGCGCGGCACCCACCGTCGTCGGGGCGAGGGCGAGCAGCAGATCCCGTTCCCGGCCCAGCACCAGCAGTGCCGTCGCCGCCGCCAGGTAGCTGGACTGCCCCACCGCGAAGGCGGCTTCACTGCCCCGCGACGCGAACGCGACCGCGAACGCCGACGCGAGCAGCGCCCCCGCCGGCGCGCCGCGCAGCAGACAGCGGGCGGTCGCCCGCCGCCCGTCCGAGCCGAGCCGCAGATAGGCGCGGTGCGCCAGGGCCTGGTTCCAGGCCCAGCCGGCGAGCGCGGCGGCGGACAGCGCCACCGTCCCGGCCGGCAGCCCGAACGCGTCCGGCGGACCGGAGAGCAGCGTCCCGCCCAGGACGTACGCCAGCCCCGGCAGGCCGAAGACGATGCCCCGCAGCAGACACCGCCAGGGGTTGATCCCCCAGGGATCGGGGCCCGGCTCCGGTGCCGGGTAGCGGCGCTTGCCCGCGCCCCGGGCGTGCAACTCCTCGGCCAGCTCGAAGAGATCGGACCGCCCGTACCGGTGCACGATGAGCTCGTGCGTCAGCCCGTCGGACTCCAGGACGGCGGCGATCTCGTCCGCGTGCACCGCGGCCGCGCAGACCTCGTCGAGGCGCTCGGCGAGTTCCTCCAGCGGGTCCTCGGCCCAGGAGGGCCGGCGGCGCTGCCGCTGCCGCGGCACCGTCGGCAGCGCACCCCCGTCGTGCGGCACGAGCCGCAGCGGGCCGCTCACTGGGCGACCTCCGTGACGGTGGTGTCGTCGACGACGGCCGGGCCGTGGTGGCCGTACTGGTCGCGGGACTGCCACTCCACCCCGACGGGGGTGAGGACGAGCCACGGCTTCCGGGCGGACAGTTCGCTGTAGATGCCGCGGAAGGTCTCGATCGTCTGACGCAGCGTGAACTGGTCGATCACCCGGAGCCGCGCGTCCCATCCCATGGACGCCCGGGTCGCCGGGTCGCGCAGCAGCGCGAGCGCGGCCTTCGCCATCGCGGCGGGATCGCGGGGCGGGACCACCAGACCCGCTTCGCCGACCGCCTCCCGCACACCCCCGACATCCGTGGAGACGGTGGCGCGTGCGCAGGACATGGCTTCGATGAGGGTGAACGGGAAGCCCTCGCTGATGCTGGAGAGCATCACGACGTTCCCGGCCGCGTACGCGTCGCGGATGTCCTCGACGCGCCCCTCGAACGTCACCGCGTCACCGACACCCAACTCGGCTGCCAGCGCGATGCATTGGTCGCGGTATCCTTCGCCGCCCCGCGGCGTTCCGCCGAAGAGCCGGAGCAGCGCCTGCGGGAGTTCGGCCCGTACGAGGGCGAAGGCGCGGATCAGGGTCTCCAGGTCCTTGATCGGGTCGACGCGCCCGGCCCAGCTGAGGGTGGGCACCGCGGGTTCCGGCCCGGCCATCGGGAAGGCGCCGGGGTCGACGCCGTTGTACACGGTGCGGATCCGGTCGGGCGCGGTCCCGCCGCGTTCCTCCCAGCGCCGGTTGTAGCGGCTGCCGGGGGTGACGAGCGCGGCGCGGCGGTACGACTCCTCGGCGAGCAGCCGGTAGAAGCCGAGCATGACGGCCTTGACGGGCCAGCCGTACGGGCCGGTCCGGTAGCCGAGATACCGCTCGCGCAGATAGACGCCGTGCTCGGTGAGCAGGAACGGTGTGCCGTGTTCGTGGTGCGCCAGCAGCCCGGGAAGGGTCGCCAGGCCGCCGCTGACGGCGTGCGTGATGCTTCCCGGCACGGGTTCGGCGGAGAGCGGACGCAGCGCGTGTTCCAGCAGGTCAGTGGCGGTGAGCGCGTCGTGCAGGGTGGGCCGGGCCGCCGCGGCGGCGACATGCGGCCGGTTCCAGACGTCGGTGAGGACGCGCAGGGCGTCCTCGGAGCGGAGCGCCGCGGAGAGCGATCCCGCGCGGGCCAGCGCCGCCAGCGCGTACAGCTGGGGAGCGAACTCCGCTTCCGCCGCCGGGTCGAGCAGGGCCAGCAGGAAGCGTTCGTAGCCGGCGCGGAACAGCTGCGCCTGGCGGCCGCGGGGTGCGCGGCCGGTCGGCGGCTTGCCCCACAGCGGTATCTCGGTGAAGTCCCGTACGTTGCCCGGAAGATCCCAGGCGAGGGACTCCCGCCCCGTGCCGGTCACGGCTATCAGACGGAAGTCGAAGTCCGGTATTCCCCGGACGAGTTGGTCGCACCACACGCTCACGCCGCCGTGGCTGTGCGGATATGTGCCCTCGGTCAGCAAGGTCACCTGGGTCTGCATGGCGAATCGGTCCCCCCACGGGTCCGTCGGTGAATGCGCCGCGTACGGTCCTTCGCGGCACTGGAGGGCGCTGGAGCGCCGGCTGTGTGCCGGCGGCTCCAGCGCCTTTCCACGTGATCGTTCGGTCGTGCTCGGTCCTGCTCGGTGGTGCTGCGCGTGGTGCCTGTGCTGCTCAGCTGCGGTGCGCGTGCTGCTCAGCTGTGGTGCGAAGCCGTCGCCGAGCCGGCGCTAGCGCCGTGCTGCCCTGGTGTTCTTGCGGTGCTGCTTCTGCTTGCCGGTGTCACCGGGGCCGTACGGAACCGGGTCGGTCGCACCCGTCGGCACGGGCAGTGCCTGTGCCGGGGCCTGCGCCTTGGCGACCTGGGCGCTCTGCGCGGCCTTCGCCGGCGTCGCGGTGGCGACGGCGGGTGTGGCGGCGGTGGCGAGCTTGAGCGTCACCGAGCTCTGCAGCGCTCCAGGTGCAACCCAGCCGGACAGCTGTCCGGCGTAGGCGCCACCGAAGGCCGTGGTGCCGATGAGCTGTGCCTGGCGGGTGCCGACAGGCATGCTCGCGGTCGACTGCAGGCCGCTCGGCGCGGTGACGGTGACGGTGTCACCGATCCGGTAGGCGGTGACCTTGTTGGCCTTGACGGCCGTGTCCCAGGCGGCACGCCTGGCCAGCTCGGCGGAGATGTCGGCCATCCGCAGGTTCACGATGGGCGTGCTGGCGGCGTACAGGTTCTTGTAGTCGCCGAGGATCTTCTCCATGACCGGATAGGCGATCCGGTCCTCGGCGAAGTTCGACTGGTGCACGTAGTGCGGCCGCGGGTTGTTGGACAGCACGTGCCCGAGGTCCGTCCGCGCCTCCAGCGGCACGATGTACGAGGCGTAGCCCGTCGCCGTGTCCATCGGCGTGTCCAGGCAGGTGGAGGTCGCGGAGCCCTCGCAGATGCCGCTGCCGCCGTCGGCCGCCCTGGTGTAGATCCAGTTGTACTCGTCGACCTCTTCGCTCGCCTTGCCCGCGTTGTAGAAGACGTTCATCGGGAAGCGCGGCACCGTCAGTGCCGGTCCGACCTCGCGCTGCTGCGGGTCGCGCGAGTTGTCGCTGCCCAGCACCGTCACCCCGGTCGCGCTCAGCGACGTGGCGAGGTTCGGGTTGTCGAGCGGCTGCTGCGGCAGGATCTTCAGGCCGGAGTGCTCACCGGTGAGCAGCTCCTGCTTGTTGACGGTGAGGCCGTGCTGCGTGGCCCAGGTCGTGTTGTCCTTGATCTGCGCGGTGATGTCCGCCTTGGAGGTCCACACCACCGCGCCGGTGGCGGTCGTCGAGCACTTCCACGGCACCACGGAGACGTCCTGGACGCAGCCGAGGTACGGGTGGGTGTAGGTGTGGTTGACCCAGCGGTAGGCGTTCTTGTCGGCGATGAGCTGCGTCGCGAGCGGGTCCGTCCCGCCGTGCTCCGCCTTGTAGTCCTCGCTGCCGCCGCCGTTGTACATCAGGTCCGGCGTGAAGCCGTTCGCCACCGACCACTGCTTGAGGTACGTGGCGTCCGCGGGCGTCATCCGGATGGGGTCCGGGTCCGACTGGTCGGTGCCGACCGCGCAGTCCACGTCGCCCGGGGTGCAGTTGAGCGTGGGGTTCCAGCGGTCGTCGCCGAGGAGTACGTCGTCCATGTGCAGGGCGAAGTAGTTCCGGTCGGCGCCGAGGTGGATGCCCTGGGTCATCCACTCGACCATGCCGCGGGCGAGCAGCCGGAACTGCTGCTGGTACTGGTTGTAGACGAACGTCACGACCAGTTCGCGCCGGCCGTCGTGGCTGTACTCCCCGACGAGCGAACCGCGGGCGGTGCTTCCCTGGATCGGCGCGTCCACGTAACTGGTGAACGTGGCTCCGGCGGCCTGGGTCGCGAGCGGTGTGGCGAGGAAGGCGTAACTCTCGCCGACGGTCGGTGAGTTGTCCTCGAAGGGGACGTTCCCCTTGAGGTAGCCGAAGGGTCCGGCGGTGGCGGTCACCGCGGCGGTGACGCCGTCCAGCGAGCCGATGTAGCCGGGGTCCTGCGCGTAGTTCAGCCCGACCTCGGGCCGGGCGTAGGTGTACGCGTCGACCTGCGGGATGCCGAAGGCCGTCTCGTACGCGGCCAGTGCCGCCATCTCGGCGGATCCGGCGCCGAACGGGTTGTCGTTCGGCAGGACGACGGCCTGGAACTTGGCGCGCGGCCGTCCGCTGACCGTGTCGCTCAGATAGGCCGCGGTGATCTGCGGCCGTGCGGCGCTGTTCAGGTCGAGCGTGGTGTACGGCGTGCCCGCGCTGTCGAGTTCGGCGGTGATGGCCTGGGTGGCCGGCCCGCCGTCGTCGACGACGAGCACCCGCAGATCGATCCTGGGTGTGACGGCCGCGGCGGTCGCATCCGCGGAACTCGGGCCGGCTGCGGGCCAAGTGAGGGTGAGCATCGCCGCGGCAGTACACGCGGTGGCAAGGCGGGTCGTTCGACCCATGGATTCCTCCCCCGGGAAGGCACGCCAAGGCAGCCCTCTCAGGCGCCCCCGGCCCTCCCTATTCCAATGAACTGGGTTGCAGTGGGATAGGTGCGACCGTCAGATCTCCCCGTCTTGAGGTCGCCCGTGTCACATCGTGGAGCAAAGGGCAGGGTTTGTGGAGGGGAATCGTGAAGGCGGTGAAAAAGGCACAGCATTGTTCATTTCCGAAAGCGGGTTCTTGGCTCTCGGGGCAGCTGGTGGTGCGGAAGCGAACCGGGTGGGGGATGGGTTTCCGCTGGTTGACGTACGTGTGAGCGAATAGTAATCAGCGGAAACGTTAAAGCAATATCCCGAGGTCGGGGGTATCGGGATGCATAAATGCGCGCGCCGGGAGGCGGCGGGAATTCAGGGATAAGTTACTGTCCAGGATTTGTCTCCGCTGTGTTCTGATTTCGTAACAGCGGGGGGCGGCGGAGTTCTGGACGGAGTTTAGGGCGCGGCGCCGAATCGCGATTGCGGGTGCGATTGCGATTGCGGGTGCGGGTGCGGGTGCGGGTGCGGGTGCGGGTGCGCTGCGCTGTCCTTCGGGGCGTCAGACTCCGTTGACGAGCCGGATGTACCGCACCCAGTCCCAGTTGGGCCCGGGGTCGGTGTGGTCGGTGCCCGGGACCTGGACGTGGCCGATGATGTGGTTGCGGTCCTTGGGGATGCCGTACTTGTCGCAGATCGCGGCGGTGAGCGCGGCGGAGGAGTGGTACATCGCGGCCGTGAAGTACGCCGGCTGGTCCACCCACCCCTCGTGCTCGATGCCGATGCTGCGCGTGTTGTAGTCCCAGTTGCCCGCGTGCCAGGCGATGTCGTGCTCGCGCACGCACTGCCCGATCGATCCGTCCGACGACTTGACGACGTAATGCGCGCTCGCCGCGTGCGCCGGGTCCTGGAAGACCCGGATGGTGTCGGCGTAGGTCTCCTGCGTGACGTGGATGACCACCAGGTTGACCGGGTAGCTCGTGATCCGGTTCGACGCCGTGTAGTTGCTCGTGCTCGCGGGGGACCAGACGGCCGACGGGTAATCGACGGTCGCGGCGTCGGCATGCTTCGAGCCGACGAGGCCTGCTGCCGCCACGGCGCCGAGGGCGAGGCCGCCGCGCAGCAGGGCGCGCCGGGAGGTCGCGGCGCTGCCGGGCGTGCCGGCGCTGCCGGGCGTGCTGGAGGTGCCGGGCCTGCGGTCCATGGAGGCTCCCTGGGACGTCATGGTGAGGTCGGGTGCATGACCATCGGGTGGGGCGTGACCATCGGGTGGGGCGTGACCATCGTGGGCCCCGCGCGCGAACGCTGCCAAGGGGCAGGGGAATTGGCAGTGGTCCAGACCGGTGAAGAGTACGCCGACGTGCCCTTCCGAGGCCGTTCCGCCATCGTTCCCGGCACGTCCTGGACCACTGCTTTCCGCTGTTACACGGAGGTGACGCTTCCCGCATGATCCAGGGATCGGTCGCGTGTGACGATCTCCCTACCGCAAGCCGCAGGGACCGAGCAGGAACGCTGAACGGAACGCCGCGCGGGGCGCAGAATCCAGCTCCACCATCCACGTTCACGTTCCCTGGGGGGATCACCATGTCTGCTCGCACCTTGTCGCGCCGTCCACGCCTCGCCGCCGCCGCTGCTGTCGCCGTGGCCGCCGTCTGCGGTACCGCGCTCATGCCGGCCGCCGCGTACGCCGACGCCCCGGCCACCAAGCCGCTGCACATCGAGTTCGGCACCCCTTCGCCGGCCGGCCCGCTCGCCCGGGGAGGGGCGACCGAGTCCTACACGGTCAGTGCGACGAACAACAACGACAAGGCTGTCGAGTTCAACGCGAACGTCTTCGGCATCCCCAGCGGCGCGAGCCCGCTCGACGGCTCCGAGGTGAAGCTCGCGGTCGTGCCGGTCTCGGCGCCGGCCACGGACATCGAGGTGGGGCGCCAGGACATGGCGATGGTGGTGCACCTCCACCCGCACGGCACGAAGTCCGCCCCCTTCTCGATCCCGGCCAACACCACCTACACCTGGAAGATCACTGTCGGGCTCAACGCCGACTTCCCCGCCAACGACGGAAATCTCACCCTGACCTTCGACACCGGCAACTACGAGGACAATCCCTCGCACTCGATCCCGTCGATCTCCTTCCAGGCCAGCCCCTCGATCAGGATCGGCACGATCAAGGATCACTTCGGCGGAGCCACCAAGGTGTCGGCCGCGAAGTCGGCGGTGTTCTCGCTCGATGTCGTCAACGAGGCGGGCGGTCACTTCAGCAAGCCTCTGCGCACCCAGCTCACCGCGTTCGGCGCCGGCGGCGACCCGGCGCTGGACCTGTTCGTGTGGCTCGAAGGCCGCTGGGTCGAGGTCGCGGCTCCGGACCACGTCAACACGTGGCTGCTGCCCGACATCCCCACCGGCTTCGCCGAGGGGACGTACCACTACAAGCTCATGTTCACGCTGCCCGCGGGCAAAGCCCCCAAGACGGCCAAGGTCCTCGAGCTGAACGCCCAGACCGGGCTGAGCAGCGGTAACACCAGCATCATCGCCGAGACCGACGAGAAGATCACCGTTCTCCCCACGCCCCCGGTCACCACTCCGACCGGCACCCCGTCGGCCACCCCGACCCCGTCGCCGTCCTCGACCACGAACAGCCCCGCCCCGTCGGCCCCGGCCGCCACGGACGCGCCCGTCGTCAACACCAAGGCCTCCCTCGCGCACACCGGTGCCAACGGCAGCAACGGCACCCTCGTCGCCGGCGCGGGCGCCCTGGTCGCCCTCGGCGCGGCCATGGCCTTCATCGGCCTCCGCCGTCGGCGCCAGCAGGGCTGACGCTCCGGTGTGACGCCCCCGTATGACGGGACCCCGGCCGGAATCCTCCGGCCGGGGTCCCGTCGTTCATCACGTTCCGTAGTGGGTCCACCCCACTCCGCATAACAACTGACACACACTCACATCACCGTCGTATCACTCCGATCACCCCTCTTCGCCCGGTAGCATCCCGTCCGCCCGATTAGTCGCCACTGCCAACTCCTCCTTTCGGCTTGGAAAAGACCCCCGGCTCAATTACCGTTCGATAACGCAGCGCGGTCGTCACTGCCGCCGTAGAGGCGGCACCGTGCGCTTGCCGAATCCCGTCCGCGGGAACCGGGGACCCACTCATTGGGGTGAATCGGGCTGCACTTTGGCCCGTAGGAGACCTTCCTGCTCCGAACCCGTCAGCTAACCCGGTAGGCGAGAAGGAAGGAAAGGAGAGCGCCACCCGTGGCGTCGAACCAGTCTGCCTACGCCCCATCACCCGAGGCTCCGGAAGCCGGGGAATGGGACGAATGGAACCCCACCGCGGAGTCCGTCGCCCCGGATAGGGGCAACAAGCACCGGCTCCCCAAGCCGCGTTCCATAGCCCGTGGTTCGACCGTATTGAGCGTCGCGGCCGTGGCCGCGATGGGCGCGGGCGGAATGGCGGCGGCCGCCGACAAGTCGCCGGTGCCGATCTCGCTCCCGGACCTCTCCGAGCTGCCGGACGCGCCGGACCTTCCGAAGCTCTCCGAGATGCCGGGGATCAGCACCCTCGTGGGCGCGGACGACGCCCCGGTGACCACGGCATCCACCGCCGCGCCCGGAGCGGCCACGACCTCATGGGCGACGGACGCCGGCGAGGCGCTCCGCACCCGCATCCTCGAACACGTCGCCCAGCAGCGCGACGCGGCGGACCAGGCGGTGCGCGACGCGGCCGCCGGACAGGCGGCGGCAACGGCCGCCAAGGAGGCCGCCGCGCAGAAGGTGCGGGACACGGCCGCCGCGGCGAAGGCGGAGGTCGCCGCCAAGAAGAAGGCCGCGGAGGTCGCCGCCGCGAAGGCCGAGGCTGCCCGCCTCGCCGCACTCGCGGCCTCGTACACCAAGCCGGTCGCCTCGTACTCGCTCACCGCGAGCTTCGGGGAGTCCAGCTCCCTGTGGGCCAACACCCACACCGGCCAGGACTTCGCGGCCCCCACCGGAACGCCGGTGTCCGCGATCCACAGCGGCACCATCACCTCGGCCGCCTGGGCGGGCTCGTACGGCTACCGCATCATCCTGACCCTCGATGACGGCACCGAGATCTGGTACTGCCACCTCTCCTCCATGGTGCAGACCTCGGGCAAGGTCACCACGGGCGAGACCATCGGCCGGGTCGGCGCCACCGGCAACGTCACCGGGCCGCACCTCCACATCGAGGTCCGCCCGGGAGCGGGCGACCCGATCGACCCGATGCCGTGGCTGCGCGCCCGCGGCATCGACGTCTGACCGAAGGCGCCGGCAGCGCGGACTGGCCCAACCGCCCAACGGTCCAGCCGCCCAACAGTCCAACCGCAAACCCTGACGGCCCTGGTGACCCCCCGCTCCAGGGCCGTCGGCATGTCCGACCGTCCGACCGTCCGACGAACTCTCGGGCCTATGACAGGTCGACGATGTCCTCCGCGTAGAGCGTCTCCAGGGGCCGCGGACCGATGTACTGCTGGCAGTTGCACGGCCGGGCCTCGTACGAGACGGGCTTCTTCTCGGCATCCCACGCGGTCGGCGTCTGCACCACTTCGTGGCACTTGCCCTGCTTGTCGTGCTTGGCCAGATGGTGCGTGCAGCCGCAGATCGCCTCCGGCGGCCGGTTCGCCGCCTGCAGCGCGCGCTGCTTCTCGCCCTCCGCGGAGATCAGCTCGACCTTCCGCTCATGCCGGGTGCGCATGGCGTGCCGGAACCGATTGCCCCACCAGCCACCGCCCGACAGGACGACCCACGCAATGGCCCACACGTACCAGCCCACGACCGACCGCCCCCATCCTCCGCTTGCACGCTCGCACCTCGTGTGGCGTGAAGTTGCATCGTAGTAGCCGCAGCTGCCGCAATCACTGGGGCCGTATACCCCTACTGGCGATCTACCCGTCCGACCGCACGGCCGACCGCACGGCCGACTGCACGACCGACTGCACGACCGACTACGCGGCGGAGTCCGTACGGCCGCGCGCCTCGGCCGAGCGCCGCCGCCGCACCCAGAACGCCAGCGGCGCGGTAGCGACGGCCGCGAGAGCTCCCGGCCCCTTGAACGTGTCCGGCACCGGCAGTGTCGCCCAACGGTTCATCGGCCAGGCGACCACGAACGCCCGCCCCACCACGTTCTTGACCGGAACAAAACCGTCCCCGGCGCGCTGCCGCTGGTGGTACCGCGAGTCCTGCGAGCCGTTGCGATGGTCCCCCATGACCCACAACATCCCCTGCGGAACCTTCACCGTTCCCACGGGATCGTCCCCGCACGGCGTCGCCCCGGGGAAGATGTACGGCTCGTCCAACGCCACCCCGTTCACCTTCACCGGCCCGCCGGCGGCGCACTCCACGGTGTCGCCACCCACCGCGATCACCCGCTTGATCAGATCCTTCTCGTCGGCCGACGGCATCAGCCCGATGAAGCTCAACACCCGCTGCGTCTGCCGCTCCACGGCATTCTGATGCTTCACCGGCTGGTCCTTGAGCCAGTCACCCGGGTCGTGGAACACCACGACCTCCCCCCGCTCGGGCTCAGCCCCGAACCACGGCGTCAGCTTGTCCACCAACACCCGGTCGCCCTCCTGCAGCGTGTTCTGCATCGACCCCGAGGGAATCAAGAACGCCTGCACGAAAAACGTCTTGATCCCCAGCGCCAACACCAACGCCACCCCGACCAACAACGGCCACTCCACCCAGGCGGGCCGCCTCCGCTTCACCCGCCGAGCCCTTATGCCTGTCGCGCCCCCGACAGCACCCGTCTCCGCCACCACCGCGCCCCCCGCTCTTCCTCCGTACACACCGTCGGGCTGACCAACGAACGGGGGTTCCCACCTCCCGCCCGGTCCCCGACGGCCGACACGCATGAAGGTTTCATCCTGGGTTTCACGAGCCTCGAAGGATGGTTCACGATGTCCACGCCCGGACCTTTGGTGACCACAACGGACAGGCCCGACAACGGGACGTACATCGCGAGAAGTTGTAGCCGTGCCTATCGCCGGTCACGGTTGGCGGCCACGGTCGCAGCCACGCGGCCCGCTACGACGGCCGGATCCTCGTGCTCCCAGAAGCGCAGGACGGTCCACCCCGCGTCGGTCAGGTGCGTGGTGGTATCGCGGTCGCGGGCCATGTTGCGATCGAGCTTCTGTCGCCACCATTCGGCGTTGGACTTGGGCCGGGTGGCGTGTTCCGGGCAGCCGTGCCAGAAGCAGCCGTCGAGGAAGACAGCGACCTTGGCCTTGCCGAAGACGATGTCGATGGTGCGGCGAGGAATGCCGGGCACCGGAGCGTTCACGCGGTACCGGTGCCCGGCGGCGTGCAGGAGGCGGCGTACGGCCAGTTCGGGGGCGGTGTCGCGGCGGCCTTGGCGGCTCATGCGGGCGGAGACGCCGGGGGACGAGGGGATTGCGGGCACGCGGAGCATTGTGCCGGCAGGATTCGGATGCGAGAGGGTCGGCGACCTGGCGGCTAGGCGGTGCCTGGTCGCCCGCAGTGTTCTGCGTACGGGATCTGGGCGCCGCACCAGCACGGGCTTGCGTGGGGTGGGGGCCAGGGGGTGGCGTGGCCGCGGGCGGCCAGGGAGGTGGCGTAGGCCGCGGGGAGGGACGGGGTGGCCGGCGGGAGGGTCTGGGTGCGGGCGTAGGCCTCGTACGTGGGGAGGGTGGCGGTGACGACGCCGAGGAACGGGGCGCCCGTCGCCGAGAGCGCGTGGAGGGCCTGTTCGACGCTGCGCAGATGCTCGGGGTAGCTGCCGTAGTCGGCGGCGAAGACGGGGTACCGGGTGAGCAGCGCGATGAGTTCGGCCTCGGGCCAGTACAGGACCGCCAGCGGGTAGGGGCGGGACAGGGCGGCCCGGTGGTCGGCGAGTTCGGTGCGGAGGCGTTCGATCTCGCGGCGGACCTCGGCGGGGTCGTCGGAGCCCAGGGACCAGAGGCGTTTGGGGTCGTGCAGCTCGTCGAGGGGGACCGGGGCGCTGTGGACGTAGTCGGCGAGGTGGTCGCGGTCGTCGTGGGACTCACCGAGGAGCCGGCGGACGCGGTGCCGGGTGATGAGGATCCTGCGGGCCTCGTAGGTGACCTCGTCGGGGGTGAGGAAGTGGTCGGTGGCGTCCTCGAACCAGGCGGCGGCGGCCGGCAGGTCGTCGTGGACCTCGAAGGTCTCGCCGATGATCTGCCACGGCGGCAGGCTCGCCGGGGCCTGCGCGCGGACGGTGACGGCGAGCTCGCGGGCCTGCTGCTCGGCGCCGGTGTCCCACAGGGCGGCGGCCTTGAGCGCCTGGACGAGCGCGGGGTCCGAGACGGGGTCCGAGGCGGGGTCGAGAAGTGCGTCGTAGAGGGGCAGGGCCTCGGCCGGGCGCTCGGCGAGGATCCACTGCGCGGCGGCGGCGAGAAGCAGCTCCTCGCGGTCGTCGGGTTGCTCGGGGACTTTCCGCAGGAGCCGCTCGGCTTCGGCGGCATATTCGCGCTGCTCGGACATGGTTGGACGCTACTGCGATGTGCCGTCGCAGGCCAGGGTGCGGGTGGGGCGCGGGCCGGGCGCAGGGAAGCGTCGGGTGGGTCAGATGTTCTGACCGCCGTACGGGGGCGGTTGCTGGCCGTAGGGCTGGGGGTGGAGGGGCTGCGGCCCGGGGGACGAGGGTCCGAAGGGCTGGGGCCCGGGTTGCTGCGGGCCGTAGGGCTGCTGTCCGTAGTGCTGGCCGTACTGGCGTTGCGGATACGGCCCGTACGGCGGTTGCTGCCACTGGCCCCACGCCGGCGGCACCGCCGGGCGGGTCGCCCAGGCGGCGTGGGTGAGGGCGGGCTGGGCGACGTCCTTGCGCTGCCAGAGGTGGTGGAGGAGCTCCTGCTCGCGGGCCACGAAGTGCGGCCCGGCGGTGCCGCGGGCGGCGGCGGCGCGGAGGAAGGCGAGATGGGTCGCGAAGGCGATGTACTCGCGGACGGTGCGGGCCGCCGCGTCGCCGTGCGCGCGGCGGGCGGCGGCACGGGCCACGCTGCGGGCCTTCATCGAGGCGAGCGCGACGGGTTCCGGCGGGGTCAGCCAGCCGGCCATCGCGTAGACCGGCAGCTGGGCGCGGATCAGCCCCAGCTCCTTCGACCTCGACCAGATGGCGAGCCACACCACGAGCGCGAACACCGGGATCATGATCGCGCCGTACATCGCCAGGAAGCCGAGCGGGGCGAGTGACGCCGAGCTGTTCCAGACGCCGTGCAGGAGCATCGCGAGCAGCCAGCCGCCGATCGGGGCGAGCCAGCGCCAGGGGCGGCCGGGCCGGGTCATGGCGGCGATGGCGAAGCCGGTGCCGGTCATCGCGGTGAAGAGCGGATGCGCGAACGGCGTCATCACGACCCGGACGAAGAAGGTCGCCGCGGTGGAGGACTGCAGGCCGGAGGAGCCGTAGGCCTGGTCCTCACCGAAGGCCGAGCCCAGGTACAGGATGTTCTCGGTGAAGGCGAAGCCGGTCGCGGTGAGGCCGGCCACCACGATGCCGTCGACGATGCTCTCGAAATGCCGGCGCCGGAAGAGGAACAGCAGCAGGATCGCGGCGCCCTTGGCCGTCTCCTCGACGAGCGGGGCGACGAAGGTCGCGCCCCAGGTGTCGGTCTGGGACGGGCTCGCGGTGAAGGTCGTCGCGAGGAGCTCGGTGGCGTACTCGTTCGCCAGTATCGCCACCAGGGTCGCGGCGCACGCGCCCCAGGCGAAGGCGAAGACCAGGTTCTTCCACGGACTCGGCTCGACCCGGTCGAGCCAGATGAACGCCCAGATCAGCACCGGCACCGGCAGGATCGACAGGGCGAGGCCGACGAAGAACCCCTCCGTCCCTATCTGCTGCCGCACCAGCGCGAGGATGATCACGCCGCACAGTGCGAGCAGGGTGAAGAGGGCTCCGGCGCGTACCGCCTTGCTCTCCCAGAAGGCGCGGCGCGGCTTGTAGTGCCACTGTTCCGGAGCGGTCGGGACGGTGGTGAACTCGGGCGCCTTCTGAGCGTGCTCTGGGTACTCGGGGACCGGGTGGTTCGAGGAGTCGGGCGAATGCGAGTACGAGGACACCAGTCGACAGTACGGGGGGATGGAGGGTGTGCGCGATGCCCTTCCCCATACGTCTTCGGCTGCGGCCGGAATCGACCGTTCCGGATTCCGCTTAGGCCGGGGGCGCCTCCCAGCGGCAGCAGGGGGCAAGGCTTAGCGGCGAGTGAACAGCAGGTCGTGGACGATGTGGTCCTTGGCCAGTCCCTGGCGCTCGAACTTGGTCATGGGACGGAAATCGGGGCGCGGGGCGTAGCCGTCGCCGTACTGGTTGGTGAAGTCCGGGCTGCCGGAAAGCACCTCCAGCATCTGTTCCGCATACGGCTCCCAGTCGGTCGCGCAGTGCAGCGTCGCGCCGGGGCGGAGGAGCGGCGCCACCAGGGCCAGGAACTCGGGCTGGATCATCCGGCGCTTGTGGTGCTTGGCCTTGGGCCACGGGTCCGGGAAGTAGATCCGCAGACCCGAGAGGGACTCGGGCGGGAGCATGTCGCGGAGCAGCACGATCGCGTCGCCGTTGGCGACCCGGACGTTCGTCAGGCCGTACTGGTCGGCCAGATTGAGCAGATTGCCCTGGCCGGGGGTGTGCACGTCGACGGCCAGAATGCCGGTGGCCGGGTCGTCGGCGGCCATCCGCGCGGTGGCGTCGCCCATCCCGAAACCGATCTCCAGGACGATGGGCAGGCCCGGGTCCCCGAAGAGCTTGGCCAGGTCGAGGGGGGAGCCGTCGAGCTCCACGCCCCACTCCGCCCAGTGCCGCTCCAGCGCGCCGGCCTGCGCGTCGGTCACCCGGCCGCGGCGGGCGTGGAACGTCCGGATGCGGTGCTCCTCACGCGAGCCCGCCGGGTCCGGAGCCGGACCGTCGGGGAACTTCGCGGGCCGGGCGGCGGGGCGGCCGGCGGAACGCTCGGAGGCCGGTGCTGCGGCCGGGGCCGGGGCCGTGGGCTCGGCGGCCGTTGCCGGTATGGCCACGACGACGGGCTCGGCGTGCGCGGCAGGAACCAGGGACTCGGCCGCGGGGGTGCTGGGGGGCGTGGGTGAACTAGACACGATGGGCCCAATTCTACGGGCGGGTGGAAGCACCCCCGCCCGGCCGGCGGCGGGGCCGGTCGTCAGCCCCCGGCCCGGCTCGTCCGCCCGCGAGCCCGGACCCGGCTACGCCGCCTGCAGGGTGGCCAGTGCCGACAGGGCCCGGCGGGCCACTTCGCGCCCGATCGGGAGGGACGCCGTCGCGGCCGGCGAGGGCGCGTTGAGGACGTGGACGAAGGGGCCGGAGCCGCCGAACAGGAAGTCGTCGACGAGGGTGCCGTCACGGAGCACCGCCTGGGCGCGGACGCCGGCGGGCGCCGGTATCAGGTCGGACGGGCGGAGCGCGGGCAGCAGGCGCTGCGCGGCGGCGGTGAAGGCGCGTTTGGACAGCGAGCGGTGGATCTCGCCGATCTCGTACCGCCAGTGGCGGCGGGCGATCCGCCACGTGCCGGGGTAGCCGGCGACCTCCGCCATGTCCCGGGCGCGGAACGTGCGGCGGTGGTAGCCCTCGCGGGCCATCGCCGGGACCGCGTTGGGGCCGAGGTGCACCCCGCCGTGCACGTCCCGGGTGAGGTGGACGCCGAGGAAGGGGAAGGCCGGGTCGGGGACCGGGTAGACCAGGCCGCGGACCAGGCCGGTACGGGACGGCTTCAGCTCGTAGTACTCGCCGCGGAAGGGGACGATGCGCATCCCGGGCTCGTCGCCCGCGAGGCGGGCCACGCGGTCGCAGTGCAGGCCCGCGCAGTTCACGAGGGTCTTCGTACGGATCTCACCGGTGGTGGACTCGACGACGATCCCGGCGCCGTGCGCCCCGGAGCCGCGGGTGCGGGTGATCGAGCGGACCTCGGCGCCGTACTGGATCCTGGCGCCCGCGTCGGTGGCGAGCCGGGCCATGGTCGCGGCCACCGCGCCGTAGTCGCAGATGCCGGTGGAGCCGACGTGGATGGCGGCCAGGCCGGCCGCCTGCGGTTCGTACTCCTGGATCTGGGCGGGGCCCAGCTCGCGCACCGAGATGCCGTGCTCCCGGCCGCGCTGGACCAGAGCATGCAGCCGGGGCAGTTCGTCCCGCTCCGTCGCGACGATGAGCTTGCCGGTGATCTCGTGCGCGATGTCGTGCTCCGCGCAGAACTTCGCCATCTCGGCGGAGCCCTGGAGGGCGTAGCGCGCCTTGAGCGACCCCGGGGGGTAGTAGATCCCGCTGTGGATCACTCCGCTGTTGCGGCCGGTCTGGTGCCGGGCCGGGCCGGGCTCCTTCTCCAGGACCGTCACCCGCGTGCCCGGTGCCGCACGGGTCAGCGCGTAGGCCGTGGACAGGCCGACGATGCCCGCCCCGATGACGACGACATCGTTCACATCATCGGCGTACGGTCCCATGCCACCTCCCCGGCTCCGCGCTTCTGACCGGTCGGCCAGTCGCCCCCATCATGGGCCCCCATCATGAGTCCCCTTCATGAAGCCCCCGCGATGACGCCATGAAGTCCTCGACCTGAAGACATCCCCATCATGAACTGGCCCACTGACAATCGTCGCAAACCCTTGCGGGGCAAGGTGTGCGACCCGTGGACGCAGTCCGTGGACCGCACAGGCGGTCCACGGGCGGCTCACGGGTTCGTGAGTTCCCGAACTCACGACGTCTACAGCTACTGCTACAGCTACGACTACAGCTACGACCAGGGCGACAACATCGGTTACGGCTTCGGTTGTGCCTAGGGCGGCATCACGCCGGCGCCGCCAGCAGCGGCCTGGCCCGTTCCCGCAGCTCGACGACCCGCGGTTCGTTGCCGTACGGCTCCAGCCGGTGCAGCAGATCGCGGACGTACTCCGTGGTGCGCGCGGACGAGATGCGGCCGGCGACCTCGACCGCCTTGGTCCCCGCGGCGCAGGCGGCGTCCAGGTTCCCCGACTCGAGTTCGGCGACGGCGGACACGACGAGGCGCAGTCCGTGCGAGCGGACGTACTCCTCCGTGGGCCGGGCCAGCGCCTGTTCGGTGAACCGCTGCACCTGGCGGGGTACCCGCAGGTCGCGGTAGCACTCGGCGGCGTCGGCGGCGAGCCGGTCGTAGGAGTAGAAGCCGAGCCAGGCGGGATCGGCGTCGCCGTCCCGGGAGCGCTCCAGCCAGGACTCGGCCGCCGCGAGGGACGTGGCGCACGCGGCGGCTTCGCCGGCCTTGGCGTGGGCGCGGGCCTCGACGAGCTGGAAGAAGCTCATCGTGCGGGCGGTGGCCAGACCGCGGTTGCGTTCCAGGGCGGCCTGCGCGAGGTCGACGCCCTCGTCGGCGAAGTTCCGGTACGTGGCCTGCAGGGACATCGACGCCAGGACGTAGCCGCCCAGGGGGACGTCGGCCGCCGCGCGGGCCAGCCGCAGGGCCTGGATGTAGTAGCGCTGCGCGGCCTCCTGCTGGCCGGTGTCGAAGGCCATCCAGCCGGCGAGCCGGGTGAGTTCCGCGGTGGCGCCGAAGAGCGAGCGGCCGACCTCGTCGCTGTACGAGCCGAGCAGCAGCGGTGCCGCCTCGACCCGCAGGCATTCGGGGACCATGCCGGAGCGCCAGTCGCCGCCGCCGTACTTCGAGTCCCAGCGGCGGGCGTCGTCCGCGGCCTCGCGCAGCTTCGCCACGTCCGAGTGCCCGACGTGGGCGGTGCCGGGTGCGGGGGCGTCGCGCGCCACCAGGGCGTCGGCGGGGGTGATCAGCCAGCGCGAGGCGGGGGTCACGTACGCGCTGACCGCGAAGGAGCCCGCCAGGCTCTGCCAGATGCCGGCGCCGCCGGGGCCGCGGCGGCCGGCCAGGTCGAGCCGCCACAGGTCGGTGGCGGACTTCACCGCCTCGCCGACGTCGCGCGGGAAGGCGAGCCCGACCTCGGGCGCCGGATCGGCGTCCGCGAGCCCGATCTCGTGCAGCGGGACAGGACGGCCGAGCTTGCTGCCTATGGCCGCGGCGATGAGGTGCGGTGCGGCGCCCTGCGGCACCATGCCCTTGCTGACCCAGCGGGCCACCGAGGTCTTGTCGTAGCGGAGGGTCAGGCCCCGTTGCGCGCCCAGGTCGTTGACCCGGCGGGCGAGGCCCGCGTTACTGATGGCGGCCAGGGCGAGAAGGGTGCCGAGCTTTTCGTTCGGCCCGCGATGTTCCTTGTTCACTGCGGTTCACCTCGCGATGCCGCTGGGGGCAGGCCGGACGGCCTGGTTGTCTCTCGGGGGGTCGGTGCAGACGGGAGCCCGGGTGAGAACCCGGTTCGGTACTCGGTCCGGTCCCGGGTTCGGTACTCGGTCCGGTCCCCGGTTGGGTACTCGTTTCGGTCCCCGGTTCGGCACCCAGATAGGGGACCGAGGGGGGATGCGGGCGAGAACTCGGGCGAGAACGGGGGGCGGCGGAAGCTGCCTCCCGGGAGAGCACAGCATGGCCACTCCTCGTCGGACGCACCGGCCGTACCGGGCGCACCGGGCGCGACGGCCGTTCCCGGCGAGCCGGTCGGGCCGGACGGGCGGGTCGCTCTGATCGGGCCGGATGAGCCTGGGGCATCGGATGAGCCGGAAATGCCAGGTGCACCCGATGAGCCGGGTGGGCGAGGTGCACCGGGTGGGCCGGGCGAGCCGGATGGGCCGGGCGAGCCGGAAGGGCCCGGTGGTCCTGAGGCATCGGGTAAGCCGGGGGTATCGGCGGGGCCGGGGACGCCGGCCGGGCCGGGGGTGCCGGTGGGGCCGGGAACAGCAGCCGGGCCGGGAGTGTCGGACGCGCCGGGGATGCCGGACGCGCCGGTCCGTCCGGACACACGAGGGCCGCGCACGTGGACCACGCTCTTGCCACCCCCTCGACACAAAGAACGGCCGCCCCAGCCCCCTTGTAGAGGCTGTGATGTCTGTGGAGCCCGATTCGGCCAATGTCGAGGACAAACCGGGCCCCGAGATGCCGGGGCGTTCGCTACTCGGGTACACCCAGCGTAGTTCGCCGCATCCCGACCGTTAAGAGGCCTGTCCCGGATGGCGAGATTGCAGCCCCCAAAAAGTGCCCGTGCTCCCGGTATATGTGGCTGTGCGCCCGCCCGTGCGCTCTTTGCCGTCCTGATCAGGAGCGCTTCCATGGACGGGTGGGTCGGCCCGTGGCCTCGACAAGCGGCAATGGCAAGAGACGGCGGGCCAGGGGGCTCCGCCGCCACAATCCCCGCGGGCGGCGGACCGGTCCGGGAGGCGTGCGGACGCCTCCCGGACTGTTGTTTTTATGCGGCGTATGTCCCGTATATGGGCCCGCTCGACCACGCATCCGGCGACCGGCATATCAACTCCGGCATGTGCCAGCCACTTTGGCGTGAAACCGACGTTTGGCTTCACGCGGACGACCCGGCGCTCCTCCCTGCGCCCATGCGCCTCCTTGTGCGCCGTGCCATGGCAGCATGTTCCTCAGGCGGAGCGGCAGTTCGCATGCCGCACAGCCAGTGGTCCACAGCCTGTGGAGGCGGCGATGCGGTGGTTGGTGGGGTGGAGCAGTGCCGCCGCGGGGTCACTCCCGGGCACTAAGGCCCGTACGGTCCTCCCGGTTGGCGCGCAACTTCTGTGGGGCGACCCGGATCCGCTGTGGGCGGTCGGTGACTGGCGTGCTGACGAAGTCCGCGTGATCCACGCCGACCCGGCCGGCGCCTCCTACCAGGGCGGCAGCAGCTATTCCGGTTCGGGATCCAGCTCGGGTTCCGGGTCCGGGTCCGGTTCCGGCGCGGCCTACGGGAGCGGGTACGGCAGCGGCTCCGGAAGCTACGGGGACGGGAACAACGGGTACGGGAACAACGGCTACAGCGGCAACAGCAGCCGCGGAGCCTCCAGTTACCAGAGCGCCAACGGCTACGGCGACAGCAACGGCAGTACCTACGGCGGCGGTCACGGCAGCGGCTACGGCAGCAGCCACCCCGCCATCGCCCGGATCGCCATCCTCGGCCGCTGCCACGCGAGCGACGCCCAGCTGCGCGTCGGCCTCTTCGCCGCCCGCGGGGGCGCCCTGCGCCACCTCACCGCATGGCCCGGCAGCTACACCGCCGTACTCCAACTCGGGCGCCGCATCACGATCCTGGGCGATCTCGCTGGCGCCCGGCCGGTCTTCCACACCCGCTGGGCGGGCGGTACGGCCTTCGCGACGGCCGCTCTCCCGCTCGCGGACCTCACCGAGGCGGGGCTGGACGTCACCCACCTCGCCGCCACCCTCGCCTGCCCGGACTCGCCCGAGGCACTCGGCGACGGGACGCCGTACATCGGCGTCCGGCGGGTGCCGCCGGGCCACGCCCTCATCCTGCGCGACGGCGTCCCCGAGATCAGCGGCTACGAGGCGACCGCGTCGCTCGCCGTCGGCAACCAGACCTCCGCCGCCGACACCGAGGCGGCGATCACCGGGGTCCGCGACGCCCTCGTCGACGCCGTACGGGCCCGGCTCGCCCAGCCGCGCTTCATCCCCGAGGCCGGCGAGGCACCGTCCCCCGGCATCGGCGCGGACCTGTCCGGAGGCAGCGCCTCCGCCACTCTCGCGCTGCTCGCCGCCGGACTGCCCGGCATGCCCGGCACCCCGCTCGGCCACGGGTCCTCGGCCGGGCAGCGGCTGCTGGCCGTCACCTTCAACGATCTGGCGGGCGGCGGACTGCAGTCCCGCGACGCCGAACTCGAACGGGCCAGGGCCATGGCCGCCGACCCCCGGCTGCACCACGTAGTGGTGCCGGGCGGCACCGAGGCGCTCCCGTACGCCGACCTCGGCTCGGGCCCGCTCACCGACGAGCCAGGACCGTCCCTCATCACCGCGGAACGGCACCGCCGCCGGCTCGCCGCGGGCGGCGCCGACCACCTCGTGGGGCACGGCGCCCGCCAGGTCCTCGACGCGCACCCGGCACGCCTCGCCGACCTGCTCCTGGACCGGCACCGCCGGCACATGCTGCGTCCGGTGGCCGCGCTCGCCACGGCGGACGGCCCGACCGGCCGCTCCGTCCTCGTCCCCTTCACCGTCTACCGCGCCGCCCGGCGGCTGGCCCGTACGCCTTACCAGCAGGGCGTGCAGGACGCCGCGGCCCGGCTGTTGCGGCGCGACTTCGGCTACGGCTCCGGCTCGTCCGCGGCCTCCGGCAACGGCTTCGGTCCCGGCTCGAGCTCCGGTGACACAGGTCCTGGCGCCGCGCTCAACGCTTCCCTCGCCGCGCTGGCCTGGCCGGGGCCGGGCCCGGCCGCCCGCTGGCTCACCGGCGAGGCCCTCGCCGAAGTATCGGTTCGCCTCCAGGAGGCGGCCGCCCGGCCCGGACCGGTGGAACGTCCGGGCGACCGGCGCGCGCGGGCCGCGCTGGCTCGGCACGCCGCCGACCACCGCGTCTTCGAGCAAGCCGTCGAGGTGCGCAGCCAGCGGCTGCACGCCCCGTTCCTCGACAACCAGGTCGTCCGCGCCTGCCGGGCGCTGCCCGAGGCGCTGCGCGTGCAGCCCGGGGCGCGGGTCTCGGTGCTGCGGGCGGTCCTGGCCGGCTCCGGGATCCGGGAGCTGCCGCCGGGCTGGGGCGCCAACTCCCACGTCTCGACCGCCGCTGCGTTCCGCACCGGGCTGCGGTCCTCCGTCGACGACCTCATCGAGCTGTTCGACACACCGCTGCTCGCCGACGCCGGGCTCGTCGAGGCCCGCGTCGTCCGCCAGGCCCTGCGGGCCGCCGCCGACGGGGAGGCGCTCCCGCTGGACGGGCTCGGCGAGCTCGTCGCGACGGAGGTCTGGCTCCGCCGACTGCTGGCCCGCCGCGGATCCTGCTGGACCGGGGCGGACGCTCCGGAGCAGCGCGCTGTGGCGGGCGGGGTGCGCCGGCTCACGATGTGAGCGGTAGTGCGGTTACACGATGTGAGCGGTAGGGCGGTCCGGGGTCGGCCGATGGGAGGCGATCCGTTGTCAGTGCGATGCCCGACAATGGTGTGCAGGTCCGATGGCATGCGATGGCAACGGGCGATGGAGCGAACGGCGACCGCAGAGGACTCGTAATGGCGGTGTGGGACGACCTGGTCGGCCAGGACGCGGTGACGGCGCAGCTGTCCGCGGCCGCGCGGGATGCCGATGCCCTGGTGACGGCCACGTCGGCGGGCGCGAAGGGCGCGGCGCTGCCGACCGCGTCCAAGATGACGCACGCCTGGCTGTTCACCGGCCCGCCCGGCTCCGGCCGCTCCACCGCGGCCCGCGCCTTCGCGGCGGCCCTGCAGTGCACGAGCCCGGACCGGGCGCTGGGCGGGGCACCGGGCTGCGGGTTCTGCGACGGCTGCCACACCACGCTGATCGGGACGCACGCGGATGTCGAGATCGTCCGGACGGATCTGCTGTCGATCGGCGTGAAGGACACCCGTGACCTGGTGCGGCGGGCCGCCATGTCGCCGGCGGGCGGCCGGTGGCAGGTGATCGTCCTGGAGGACGCCGACCGCCTCACCGAAGGTGCGGGGAACGTGCTGCTGAAGGCGGTCGAGGAGCCCGCGCCCCGGACCGTCTGGCTGCTGTGCGCGCCCTCGGTCGAGGACGCGCTGCCGACCATCCGCTCCCGGTGCCGGCTGCTGAGCCTGCGGACCCCGTCCGTGGAAGCGGTCGCCGACATCCTGGTGCGGCGGGACGGGATCGACCCCGAGCTGGCCGCGACGGTCGCCAGGGCGACGCAGGGCCACATCGGCCGGGCCCGCCGGCTCGCCACCGACGAGCAGGCGCGGGCGCGGCGGGCGACCGTGCTGCGGGTACCGCTGCGGGTGGACGACGTGGGCGGGTGTCTGAAGGCCGCGCAGGAACTGGTGGACGCGGCCTCGGACGACGCCAAGCAGGTCGCCGTGGACGTGGACGGCAAGGAGACCGAGGAGCTGCGGGCCGCGCTCGGGGCGTCGGCGGGCGCCGGCAGCCGGATGCCGCGCGGCACGGCGGGCGCCATGAAGGACCTGGCTGACCGCCAGAAGCGCCGATCGACCCGTACCCAGCGGGACACGCTCGACCTGGCCCTCATCGACCTGGCCGGCTTCTACCGGGACGTGCTCGCGGTGCAGGTCGGCTCGAAGGTCGGCATCGCGAACGTCGAGGCGCGCGACGCGATCGAGCGCATCGCGGCGTCCTCCCGTCCGGAGAACTCGCTGCGCCGGATCGAGTCGATCCTGGCCTGCAGGCAGGCACTGGAACGAAACGTCGCGCCGCTGCTGGCGGTGGAGGCGATGACGCTGTCGCTGCGGGCGGGCTGACGGGGGCGGGCCGACGGGGCTTTCGCCCTCCTCGGCCCGCTGTCGTCACCTCGGCGTCTTTGGTGCCTTTGGGTGATCAACGGCAGGGACCCGTAACGCCGACCGCCCACCCGGCGTGCCGCGTTGCAGGCTGCAGACAGTGCCGCCGGAGCCCACCCGGGGGCCGTAGTCGTCCCCGAGGTGGTCCGTACCGTGGCTGATGCCGTCCTGTTCACTCTGCTCTTCCTCACCACTGCCGCCGCCGTGGCACTCGTGCGCTCCGCGCTGCGCTACTGGTGGTCGGAACGGTCCGGCCGCGTCTACGAGTTGGCGCAGGACCGCACCGGTACGGCGCTGCGCGCCGCCGCCGCGGGCGTGGCCGTCCTGGCGGTGGTCGCCGTCGCCGTGCCGCTGTTGTCACCGGGAGGTGGCGGGGGCACGGTGACGGCCGCCGCCCGTACGGCGGTGGACCTCCGGGTGCCCGCGCCTCCCCGGCCGCCCGCCCGCGCGGCCGCACCGCCCGCGTCCGGGTCCGCGGCGCCCCGTACGATCTCCCGCCCGGCGGGCGGCGTCCTGCAGGAGCTCGCCGATGGCACACGCGTCTGGACGCCACAGCAGTACGCGTACCCCCGCGCCGCGAAGGTCTCCTTCCCCGTGGTGGTCGCGGAGGTCGGCGCCGGGGACCAGGAGCTCTACGCGGGCTTCGCCGCCCAGGTCCAGCGGCGCCTGGCGGACCCGTTCCTGCTCGTGATCCCGCGCACCTGCGGCGGCGCGGGACCCGATCTCGACGCGGTCGCCCGGCACTACCGCACCCTGACGACCCGGTCGGCGCGCGCGATCCTGGGCGTCGGCGACCGTGCGGCGTGCGCGGTCCGCGAGGCGTTCGCCCACCCCGACCGCTACCGCGCGGTCGCCGGGATCTCCGGCCGGTACGAGGGCGTCGCCGTCCCGCCCCCGTCCCCGGCGGGCCGGCGCCCCGCGCTCCTCATCGCCTCCGGCTCCGGCGAGAGCGCCTCCCGCGACTCGGCCCTCAGGTTCCGCACGGCGCTGCGCCCCCGCGCCGACGAGGTACGCGTCATCGACGGCGTGAGCGGCCGCCGCGAACTCTTCGCCCGCGTCGCCGGCTACCTGACGGAAAAGGTCGACGGCCCGAAGCACCCGTAGCGGGAGCGCACCACCCGGCGCAGGCACCCCGCGAGACCCCTGGCCCCGGACACCCGCCCGGACACCCGCCGGGACACCCGCCCGGACACCCGCCCGGACACCCGCCGGGACACTCACCCGGACCCAGCCGCTCACCCGGACCCAGCCACTCGATCAACCCTCAAACGGCCCACAAAAAGCCTACAAATAGCCCATGGGCGGGCGGCGGAGCCCGCCTCCACCCCACCAGGACGGATACGCTCCCCCTCACCCGACGGGAGGACCCGAGCCGCCGATGTACTCCAAGAGCCCGCTCCGTATCCCCGCCATCGCCCTCGCGGTGGCAGGCCTGCTCCTCTCCGGATGCAGCAGCGGGGGCCCGGGCCACAGCGCCGCCGCCTCCACCACCGCCAGCTCGCTCGGCCCGCTCCCGTCGGCCGGCGACGCGAGCCTGGCGCCGTACTACACGCAGAAGCTGAACTGGCACTCGTGCGGCGTCCCCGGCTTCGAGTGCGCCACGATGAAGGCCCCGCTGGACTACGCGCACCCCGTCGCGGCCGACGATCTGAAGCTCGCCGTCGCCCGCAAGAAGGCGGCGGGCCCCGGCGCGCGCCTCGGCTCGCTCCTGGTCAACCCCGGCGGTCCCGGCGGCTCGGCCATCGACTACCTGCAGTACGCGGCGCTCGGCTACCCCGCACCGGTCACCGCCCGCTACGACATGGCCGCCATCGACCCGCGCGGCGTCGCCCGCAGCGAGCCCGTCGAGTGCCTCACCGACGCGCAGATGGACGCCTTCACCGCCGTCGACACGACCCCCGACGACGCCGCCGAGACCGGCAAGCTCGTCACCGCCGACACGGGGTTCGCGGCCGGCTGCGCGAAGCGCTCCGCCAAGCTCCTCGGCCATGTCTCCACGGTCGAATCGGCCCGTGACATGGACGTCCTGCGGGCCCTGCTCGGCGACGACAAGCTCACCTACGTCGGCAAGTCCTACGGCACCTTCCTCGGTGCCACCTACGCCGGACTGTTCCCGCAGCGCGTCGGCCGGCTGGTCCTCGACGGCGCGATGGACCCCTCGGTCTCCGCCCTCGACAGCAGCCGCACCCAGGCCGGCGGCTTCGAGACCGCCTTCACCGCCTTCGCGAACGACTGCATCAAGCACACCGACTGCGCCCTGGGCACGAAGAGCGCCGACGACGCCGGGCACCGCCTCGACGAACTCTTCCGCTCCCTCGACGCCAAGCCACTCCCCACCGGCCAGGCCCGCCCGCTCACCGAGGCGCTCGGCACCACCGGCGTGATCTCCGCCATGTACGACGAGGGCTCCTGGCCGACGCTCCGCGCCGCCCTGGCCAAGGCCCAGCAGGGCGACGGCGCCGGCCTCCTCAAGCTCTCCGACGAGTACTACGAGCGCGACAGCAGCGGCAAGTACTCGAACCTCATGTTCGCCAACGCCGCCGTCAACTGCCTCGACCTCCCCCCGGCGCTCTCCTCCCCGGCCGACGTCGAGCGCGCCCTCCCGTCCTTCCGCTCCACCTCCCCGCACTTCGGCACGGGCCTGGCCTGGGCCAGCCTGATCTGCGGCTACTGGACGGTCCCGGCCACCGGCAAGCCCCAGCGCATCGAAGCCAAGGGCGCGGCCCCGATCCTCGTCGTCGGCACCATCCGCGACCCCGCCACCCCGTACTCCTGGGCCGAGTCCCTCGCCTCCCAGCTCTCCTCCGGCCACCTCCTCACCTACAACGGCGACGGCCACACCGCCTACGGCCGCGGTTCCGACTGCATCGACACCGCCGTGAACCTCTACCTCCTCGAAGGCACCACCCCGCCCAAGAACAAAAAGTGCGACTGACCCGCTGACCTGCATTTCCGCCCGATCCACCCCTGCACGGAGCACCCCCAACAACCCTGTAGACTTGGCGCCGCTGCTCCCGCCACACTGGCCGAGCGCAGCATGCCGCCTTAGCTCAGTTGGCCAGAGCAACGCACTCGTAATGCGTAGGTCTCGGGTTCGAATCCCGAAGGCGGCCCCACGTAAGGAAGTCCCGGTCAGCTTGCTGACCGGGACTTCTTCGTTCTGCGGCGGGGCGGTGTCGGGCGTCGGGGCTCAGGTCAGGGTTGCGTAGACGATGAGGTTGTCGACGGGGTGGCCCTGGGGGTCTATCGAGCCGTCGCAGGTGATCAGGCGGAGGGTGGGGGTCGGGGTGGGGGCGTAGACCTGTTGGGTGGGGAAGGTCTTCTTGTTCACCGTCTGGGTGGTGGTGACGGTGAAGTGGACGGTCTTTCCGTCGGCGCCGCGGACGGCGATGTCGGCGCCCTTCTTGATCTTCGCGAGATCGTGGAAGACGGCCTTGCCGTACCGGGTGCTGTTGTGGCCGATGACGACGGAGGAGCCGCGCCGGCCGGGTACCGCGCTGTTCGTGTACCAGCCGGCGGTCATGCCCTGGTCCGGCGGCGGGACTTGAACCGTCTGGTCGGCGTTGAGGCCGAGCCGTAGGAGGGAGCTGTCCACGCCGATGGAGGGGATCACCACGCGAGTGGGGTCACCGGGGGTGCTGGGCGCCGTCGCGGGGGGCGGGGTCGATGCGCCGGGGGCGGGTGCGTCCGGGGCGGTGGCGGAGGGGGAGCCCGACGAGCAGGCGGCCAGGGTGGTGAGGGTCAGCGCGATGAGCGGGGCTCGCAGGGCGCGCGCCGGGTTCGGGATGCGGGCCATGGGTGTCCTTATAAGGGGGTGGTGCGCCGCCCGGTCGGGCGGCGCACCACGTGGATCGGAGGATCAGCCGTCGTGGCGGGCTGCCCGGCGGCGCACGATGACGAAACCGGCACCCGCGAGTGCGGCGGCCGCGGCGGCCGAGCCGGCGATGGTGGCGTTGCTCGTGCCCGTGCTCCCGGCCGGCTGCTCGCCGGCGGCGACGCCGCCGCGCGGCATCGGGGCGGCGGTCGGCTGGGCGGCGCCGGTGCGGGTGCCGCCGGGGGCGCTCACGGACGGGGTGGGCCGGGGGACGTCGGTGGCCGCGCCGGGGGTGGCGGAGGGGGCGGGGGTGGGCTTGGCGCTCGCGTCCGCGGCGAACGCTCCGGTGGCCGGGAGCAGCACCGTGCCGGCGATGACTGCGGTGACGGCGGCGGTGCGCAGGGTGCGGAGGTAGGACATGGTGGTGCCTTCCGTTGACGGGGGTCGATCGGTGTCGGAGCGGCCGCCGCGTCCGGCGCTCGCCGCGTCCGGCGGCTGCCGCGCGGCGGCCGGCATGATCGACAGGCTGGCAGGCACCTGTGAAGAAGTTGTCAGAGCGCTGTGGTCGGGGGATCAGGGCCCCGGACGGCTCCGCCCGGCGTGCGGAAGACGGCGCGGGCGCTCAGGCTGGATGTATGGCGATCAATCGGATGACTGAGCACGGAATCGACATCGACACGCGGACGCTCGCGGTGGGCGTGGCCGTTACCGGGGTCGCGGCGGTGCTGGGGCTGGCCGGGACGGTCATGATCGGCGTCACGCTGCTGAACGCAGGACGCGGATACGTCCGTCACATGGAGGTGCCGCCGTCCGAGCTGGCGGCCCGCGCCTTCCGGCAGGCGAAGGTGGCTTCGCAGGCCGCCACCCACGCCGGGGCCGACGCCTGGCGGTCAGCGGACGGCTCCTCCTCCTGACCGGGTGAGCCTCGATCGTGGCGCGCCTCTTTCCTGGCGCGCTGCTCACCAAGTGGTGCTCTCTGACGTGGTGCCCTCCGGCGTGGTGCTCTCCGGCGTGGTGCTCCCTGACGTGCTGCTCTCTGACGCGCTGCTCTCTAACGTGCTGTGCCGGTGCGGTCGATCGGGGTGATGACCTTCCGTTCGACCGGGGAGGACAGCACGATCGATGTCGTGGTGCGGCCGAGGGCCGAGATCTGTTCGAGCATCTCCTCGAGGTGCGAGGTGTCGGCCACGGCGACCTTGAGGATCCAGCAGTCCTCGCCGACGACGTGGTGCACCTCCAGGACCTCGGGGCGTGCCATCAGTTCCAGCGTCCTGGGGTGACGCAGCGTGTAGCCGCCGTGCGGGGAGACCCGGACGAAGGCGAGCATGGCGTAGCCGAGCCGGTCCGGTGCGACCACCGCGGAGTAGCCGGTGATGATGCCGTTGCTCTCCAGCCGGCGGATCCGTTCCGCCACGGCGGCCGGGCTGAGGCTCACCCGGCGGCCCAGCTCACTGAGAGTGATGCGGCCCTCGGTCTGGACGAGTTCGAGCAGCCGCGTGTCGACGCTGTCGAGGGCCACCGAGGAATCGTGGGCGAGGCCCCGCAGATGGCGTGGTTCTTTCGGCAGCGCCGCTGAATCTCCCATGATCTCCCCTTCAGATGCTGGGTCGAGACGGTAACACTTGAGCCCAGTGGCGGGGGTGTCCTGCCTGGTGGGAAAGGTTCTGAGGGAATGAGCGACTCCACGGGGGGCGTCCTGCGCGACGTCTGTGTCATCGGTGGCAGCCGGTACTTCGGCAAGCGGCTGATGCTGCGGCTGCGCGACGAGGGGGTCAACGTCACGGTCATCAACCGCGGCTCGTCACCGGCGCCGCCCGGCGTCACGCATCTCGTCGCGGACCGTGACGACGAGGCGGCGCTCGAAGCCGCGCTGGGTGACCGGCACTTCGATGTCGTCATCGACCAGGTCTGCTACACACCGCGACAGGCGGCCATCGCCAAGCGCGTCTTCCGCGACCGCACCACGCGCTACGTCATGACGTCCACGATGGAGGTCTATGACCCGGCGACCTTTGACGGCTCGCCCCATCCCCATCGTCCGGTCGGCGAGGGCGCGGTGGATCCAGGAACGTGGCCGGTCGACCTCGAACTCCCCTGGGGGGAGGAGGCGTTCAGGGAGCAGCTCGGCGACGCCCGGCATTACGCCGAGGGCAAGCGGCAGGCGGAGGCGGTGTTCAGCCAGGACCCGGCGTTCGCGTTCGTCTCCGTGCGCAGCGCGCATGTGCTGGGCGGCGGCGCGGAGGAGTTCACCGGGCGGCTGGACCACTACGTGGACCGGGTCCGTACGGGACGGCCGGTCGTCGTTCACGCCGAGGAGCACCCCTCCACGTTCATCCATGACCGCGAGATCGCCGAGTTCCTGTTCTGGGCGGCCGGCGCCGACTTCACCGGGCCGGTCAACGCCAACTCGCACGGTGAGCTGAGCGCCACGGAGCTGAGCGAGCTGGTCGCGGCACAACTCGGTTCGGAACGGCCGACGTTCACGCGTACAGGATCCCGGGCGGGCGACGACGTGTCGCCGTTCTCGTTCGACCGCTACTACGCGATGGACAACTCGCGGGCCACCGAGCTGGGTTTCCCGTTCTCGACCACTTCGGAGTGGCTGCCCGGCGCCATCGCCGAGACGGGAGTCCAGGAATGACAGAAATGACAGGGATGACAGGGATGACAGCGATGAGCGGCAGCAACGCGCGCCGGATCCGTGACGTCACCGTCGGTCCGGTCGGCCTCGGGGCCATGCCGCTGTCCATCGAGCGGCGGCCGGACGAGGCCAGAGCCTTCGCCACGGTCCACGCGGCGCTCGACGCGGGGGTGACGCTCATCGACACGGCCGACTCCTACCACTGGCACGCGGACGAGCGGGGGCACAACGAGGAGCTGATCGCCCGCGCCATCGCCGCCTACGGCGGTGACACGTCGGACGTCCTCGTCGCGACCAAGGGGGGCCGCGGGCGGCCCGGCGACGGTTCGTGGACCGTCGACGGCACCCCGGAGCATCTGAAGCGGGCCTGCGAGGAGTCGCTGAGGCGGCTCGGCGGCGAGGCGATCGGGCTGTACCAGCTCCACAAGCCGGACCCCCGGGTCCCGTTCGCCGAATCCGTGGGCGCGCTGCGGGAGTTGCTCGATGCGGGCACGATCCGGATGGTGGGCGTCTCCAACGTGGACGCCGGTCAGATCCGGCAGGCCGACGAGATCCTCGGCGGACGGCTGGCCTCGGTGCAGAACGAGTACTCGCCCGCAGTCCGCGACAGTGCGGCCGAGCTGCGGCTGTGCGACGAGCTCGGGATCGCCTTCCTGCCCTGGAGCCCGCTCGGCGGCATCTCCCGGAGCTCGCTCGACGCCCCGCCGACGGCCGGCTCCAGGACCCCCGCCCCGCCCTTCGCCGCCTTCCACGAGGTCGCACGGGATCACGGGGTCAGCCCGCAGCGGATCACTCTCGCGTGGCTGCTGGCGAAGTCCCCGGTCGTCGTCCCCATCCCGGGCGCCAGCAGGCCCGGGACGATCCGTGACTCGGCGGCGGCCGGCGACGTGACGCTCACCGCCGATGAGTTCGTACGGCTCGACGCGGTCCGGTGATCCGCGCACCCCGCCCCACGCCCCGCCTCGCACCCGGGCGCCCCTTGACATGAACTTAGGTTCACGTCTGAGACTGCTCCGTGGACGGAACAGCAGGTGGCGGACGCGGGGAGTGATGGGTGTGCGAGCAGTACAGGTGACGCGGTTCGGCGGTCCCGAGGTGCTGGTGACGGTGCAACTGCCGGATCCGGTCGCCGGTCCCGGTGAGGTGGTCGTGGGGGTGGAGGCCGCCGACGTGATCCTCTTCGAGGCGCGGATCCGCGAGGGCCTGGCCCAGGACTTCATGCCGGTGCGGCCGCCGTACGTGCCGGGAGGCGCGGTGGCCGGGCGGGTGCTCTCCGTCGGCGAGGGCGTCGAGCCCGGCTGGATCGGCCGGTCCGTCGCCGTCCATGTCGGTGACCGCGGGGGGTACGCCGAGCGGGCCCTGGCGCCCGCGGCCGCGCTGATCCCCGTACCCGACGGGCTCCGCCCGCGCGAGGCCGCCGCGCTGCTCCACGACGGCACCACCGCGCTGGGCCTGGCGGACGCCGCCCGCACGCAGCCGGGGGAGTGGGTCCTGGTCACCGGGGCCGGCGGCGGGCTGGGCATCCTCATGGTGCAGCTGGCCCTGGCGGCGGGGGAACGGGTCGTGGCGGCCGCTCGCGGCCAGCAGAAGCTGGACCTGCTGCGCGAACTGGGTGCCCACGCCGTCGTCGACTACTCGCTGCCGGGCTGGGAGGAGCGGGTGCGCGGGGCGACCGGCGGTGCGGGTCCCGACATGGTGTACGACGGCGTCGGCGGGGAGCTCGGGCTGGCCGCGTTCGAACTGACCGCCCGCGGCGGCCAGTTCTCCGCGCACGGCGCGGCCGCCGGCGGCTTCGCGCCCGTCGACCCGGAGGAGGCGCGCCGGCGCGAGGTGACCGTACGCGGAATCGAGCAGGTGCAGTTCGCGCAGGACATCGCCCGTCGGCTGCTGAAGCGTGCGCTGTCGGAGGCCGCGGCGGGACGGATCAGGCCCGTCATCGGGCAGACGTTCCCGCTGGAGCGTGCCGCCGACGCGCACCGGGCGATGGAGGCCCGCGACGTCGTCGGGAAGACCCTGCTGCTGCCGTGACGACGGTCCGGCAGCCGGACTCTCCCCGACGCACGGGTCCCTGCCGCTACGCCAGTCCCTCTGCCCCCTCTGCCCCCTCTGTCCGCTCCGCCACCCCCGGCTCCGCTAATCCGCGAGGCTGCGGCTCCACGATTCCAGCACCGTCAACACATGGTCGTGCCGGCGATGGACCTCACCGTTCTTCGACCAGCCCCACTCCCGGTACGCGGCCAGCGCCGGCACGTTCGGCGTCTCCACCAGCACGGATGCCACGGCCGCGTCGCTGCGCGACAGCAGCATGTCCTGCAGCCGGCCCGCGACCCCGAGACGGCGGTGGGAGGGGAGCACCAGCAGCTCGACGACGCCGAAGACCTGGCCGGACGCGGTGTGCTCCTCCAGGTCCTGCGGGACCCCACCGACGAATCCCTGCCACCACTCGCCGCCGCGATCGGGAGGAAAGCCGTATGCGAAGCCCACGAGCGCAGGGTCGCCGGCGATCGTCATATCGAATCCGGGGTGCTGCACATGCTCCGCGAAGCGCCGCAGAAAGCTCTGCCGGCTGTGGAACTCCTCGCCTTGGGCGCCGGGGTAGGACTCGACGTAGAGGTCCGCGAAGGCCTCCCTTTGCGCCTCGGCCTGCCACCGGCTCAGACGCCGTAGAAACACCTCTGTCATGCATTCCTCCTGCGATCACACCCATCGTGACAGCTCGGCGGGCACCGTGTCAGCGGGCGGTCAGTGACCGGTCAGCGGAAGTCAGCGCGCTGTCAGTGGCGTACGGGAGTCTTGGAACATGAAGACCACGGGGAGCATCGAGCGGAGCACCGACCACCCAACCGGCAGGACCGGGCCGATCGCGGCCTTCGTGCGGTTCGTCGTGTGCGGCGGGGGCGTGGGGCTGCTGTCCAGCGCCGTCATGCTGCTGCTGTCGGGCCCGCTGCCCCTGGTGGTCGCCAACGCGCTGGTGACCGTCGCCTCCACCCTGCTGGCCACCGAGCTGCACGGCCGCTTCACCTTCCGGGCCGGTCGGGCCCAGCTGAGCGACCACATCAAGTCCGGTGCCACCGCGGCGATCTGCTACCTGTTCACCACCGCCGCGCTGCTCGTGCTGCACGCGGTGCACCCGAACCCGGGTCCGCTGCTGGAGCAGAGCGTGTACCTGTCGGCCTCCGGCCTCGCCGGTGTCGGCCGCTTCGTCGCCCTGCGGGTCATCGTCTTCGCCAAGGGCGGCGCCAAGGCGGCCGACGCACCGACGGCCATCGCGGCTGCCACCCCGGTCACCGCGCCGGTCAGCACTCCGGCCACCACCCCGATCGCCGCTCCGTCCGTCGCCCCGTCCGTCGCTCCGGCCCCGGCCCTCGCCCCGGCGCTCGCCCCGGCCGTCGCCTCGGCGCTCGGCCAGGGATCGGTGGCGGTCGCCGCGTAGCGGGCCGTCGGGAACCTTGCGGAAATCCTCCCGGGCCGTGAAACATTCAGGCACCTCTGGCGCGTCAATGAGGTGTACACGGCGAATGGGGGGTGGATGCGGCAGACGCAGGAGGACGGCTATCTGGACTTCGCCGCCAACCGCGCGGGGCACCTCTTCCGTTCGGCATGCCTGCTGACCAGCGGTGACACTCATCTCGCCGAGGATCTCGTCCAGGAGACCCTCGGCCGGATGTTTGTGGTCTGGGGGCGGGCCTCCAAGATCGACAACCCGGCCGGGTACGCGCAGACCGTCCTGGTGCGGGTCTTCCTCTCGCACCAGCGGCGCCGCAGCAACCGCGAACGCCCGACCCCCGACCTGCCGGACGTGCCGGGTGAGACGGGCGTCGACACGACGCTGCGGTTGACGCTCCTCGACGCGCTCGGCCGGCTGGCGCCCAAGGACCGGGCGGTGCTGGTGCTGCGGTACTGGGAGGACCGCAGCATCGAGGAGACCGCCGACGCGATGCGCGCTTCGTCCAGCTCCGTGCGGACGCGTTCCGTCAGGGCGTTGGCGAAGCTGCGGGAACTGCTCGGCGGCTCCCTTGCCGAATTCGCCGCGAACTGACGCCACCCATTTCCCACTTCCACCGATCCCCATGCCTACGCCCCCACGCCTACGCCCCCACGCCGCTCGCCCCACGCCCCCCACGCCATACGCCATACGAAACGGTGGTTCCCCATGCCCTTCGACCCCTTCGCGCCCTCGGACCCCTTCGAGGATGATCTCGGCCAAGCCATACGGGGTACCGCCGGCACCTTCTTCACCGACAACAGGGCGCTGGTGGACGGTGGTGCGGCCCGCGGCCGGGTGATGCGGCTGCGCCGCAGGGCCGCGGTCGCGGGCGGTGCGGCGACGCTCACGCTGGTCGCCGTCGGGGGGCTGATGGCGGGCGGGATGTCGGGTTCGGCCGGACACCACGTCGCGGAGGACCCGGCCGCGCAGGGCGGACCGCGCTCGGTCGCTGTCGCGTCGGGCGAGCGGGTCACCGCGCAGCACATGATCAACCTGCTCAAGTCGGCGCTGCCACCGGGCGTGACCACCGGTGAGCAGGGACGCGGTACCGGAGCCGAAGGGACCGGCGACCCGATCGGCGCCCCGTACGCGGAGGTCGTCTACGACGACGGACACGGCCCCGGTCTGGTCAGCGTCAGCCTGAACCACGCACCTTCGGGGCAGGGCGTGGGCCCCGGTGCCGGTACCCGGTGCCCGGACCGCGTGTACGTGCCGTTCGACTCGTGCGACCGGTCCGTGCTCGCCGACGGCTCCGTACTCGTCCTGCTCAAGGGGTACGAGTACCCGGACCACCGGGTGAACACCAAGAACTGGCGGGCCACCCTGACCACCCGTGACGGCCAGGTCGTCGACGCCATGGAGTGGAACTCCCCGGCGGAGAAGGGCGCCCCGGACACCCGGCCCGACCCGCCGCTGACCGCCGCGCAGCTGACCGCGGTGGTGAACATGACGATCTGGAAGCCGGTGTTCGACGCCCTCGGCCCGTCCAAGGCCCCGGCCGGCCAGGCCACCCGGTCCCCGGCCGAGCCGCCCACCCTCGCCGAGGCGAGCTCCTCGGTGCCGGGCCCCGCGATCAGCGCCGTTCTCAAGGGGCTGATCCCGGCCGGTATGAAGCGCAGTGACGCGGACGACTCGGAGGGCTTCGCCCATGTGACCGTGGACGACGGGCACGGCAGGACCCTGATCGAGGTGAACGTGGAGCACTGGCCGGTCAAGGACCCCGACACCCTGGCGTTCTTCTCGGGCGGCGAGAAGCTCGCCGACGGCACCCGGGTGCTGGTCTCCCAGGGGTCGGCGGAGAAGGGCGGTGCCGGGGCCGTGCGGTGGGTCGCCCAGATCCTGCGCCCCAACGGCCGGCGGATCGTCGTCGCCGAGCTGAACGCGGGCGGCTACCACCAGCCCGCCACCCGGACCGCGCCGGTGTTCACCATCGACCGTCTCAAGTCGATGGCGCTGAGCCCCGATTGGAAGAAGCTGGACTGAGCCCGGGTGGCGTGCCTGGATGGTGTGCCCCGGCGCTGTCGTCCGCTACTCCCGCCCTCCCACCAGCCCGACCGCCCGCCCCCGCAGGGCCAGGCGGGCCGGGATCACCGCGGCGGGCACGGCGAGCAGGGCGCAGACGGCCACCGCGGCGCCGGTGGCCGTCCAGGGGATGACGACCGGGGACGACGGTACGGACAGCGCGGCCAGTGCGGCTTTGACGCCCAGCAGGTTCAGGGCGGCGACGCCGGCGCCCAGGGTCGTGCCCACCGCGACGATGAGCAGGGCCTCGGCGGCCACCAGGCGCAGCACCTGGCCCAGGGTGGCCCCGGCGAGGCGCAGTACGGCGAGGTCACGGACGCGGTCGGCGGTCGCCATCACCAGGGTGTTGGCCAGCGCGATGCACGAGTAGAGCAGGGCTATACCGAGCACCAGCAGAGTGCCGATCCGGGTCTGCCTGCTGGTGGCCGGGTAACTCACCGCGAGCCACTGCTCCTTGCTCAGCACGTGCCCGCCGCCGGGCGCCACGGCGGCCCGGAGCGCGGCTGCCGCGGCTGCCGCCCGGCCCGCGTCCGTCCCTGCACGGCCCGCGTCCGTCCCCGCCCTGCCCGCGTCCGTCCCCGCCCGGAGCCGGACGTCGATCCGGTCGGGGGCCGCGCCCGGCGCGTTGAGCGGGGTGACGTAGGCGCCGTTGCCGCCCGTGCCGGTGCGCAGCACGGCGGCGATACGGAGTGACGTCCGCCGGCCGTCGCCGAGCCAGACGTCCACCTGGCTGCCGACGGTGTGCTGGGGCCACTCCTCGTTGACGACGATGCTCCGGTCGTCGAGATCGGTGACCTTTCCTGCGGTCGCCGGGAGGTTCGTCACGGCGGCGAGGGCGGCCGCGTCGACGGCGCGGGCCTCGTCCTTGACCAGCGCCACTCCGTCCTCCAGCCGGTACACGGTGGTCGGCGCGATGGCGGCCGCGTCGAGTCCGGGCAGTGCGCGGACCCGTGCGACGGTCGCCGGGTCGAGGCCGCCGGCATCCGACGTCACGACGAAGTCGGCCGCCGACTGCGCGCGCGTCTCCGCCGCCTTGGCGGCGTTGACGGTCGCGGTGACCCCGAGCAGGGACCCGGCCAGGGCGACGGTGATCAGTACGGGCGCGGCGACGGACGCCGTACGCCGCACCCCGGCCAGCACGTTCTCCCGTACAAGCCGGCCGGCGACGCCCGGCAGCCGGGCGGGCAGCCAGGCCAGCGCCTTCGTCAGCGGCCCCACCACAACGGGTGCGAGCAGCGCGAACGCCGTGATCAGCAGCATCGGTTGGGTGGTGTACGTCTTGCGGTGCAGCGCGTCGGACGGATCGGTGAGCACCTGCCGGACGAGCAGGCCGAGGCCGAGCAGCAGCAGTCCGCCGCCGGCCACCCAGCGCCCGGCCGTCATGGTGCGGCGGTCGACCGAGGCCTCGCGCAGCGCCTCCATCGGACCCACGCGCCCGGCCCGGCGGCTCGCCGCCCAGGCGCCCGCGAGCGCGACGCCGAGCCCCGTCCCGAAGGCCGTCCAGTACGGCCACGCGTCGCCGCCGATCGCGAACCAGGACGGTGCGATGTCGGCGTCCACCAGCCACGCCGCCAGCCTTGGCGCCCCGAACCGTCCCAGGACGCAGCCGGCCGCCGAGGCCACCGCGCCCACCACCGCGGCCTCGACGATCACCAGCCGCCGGAGCTGCCGCGGCGCGGCACCGGCCGCCCGCAGCAGGGCGAACTCCCGCCGCCGCTGCGCCACGGCGAAGGCGAACGTCGACGCGACGACGAACACCGACACGAACCCGGTGACCCCGCCGGCCGTTCCCAGCAGGGCGTTCACCGTCGTCAGCGCCTCGCTGTCGCGGTCCGGGTCGGGATCGGCCCGGCGCCGGTCGTCGCCGGTGAGGACGTCCAGGTCCCCGGGCGCGGAGGCCCGTACGGCGGCCGGGTCCGCGTACACCACGACCGTGTCGATCCGGGGCGCCAGCCGCGCCGCCTCCGCGTCCGTGAAGAACACCGCGTGCTCGAAACCCGCGTGCTCGAAACCCGCGTCCGGAGCGGCCCCGACGACGGTACCTACGACCGTCCGGCCCGCGCTGACACCGTCCGGGGTGTGCAGCATGACTCGGGCGCCCGGTGCGGCCCAGCCGCCCGTCGTCACGATCTCGCCGGGGGTCGCGGGCGCGCGGCCGGAGGTGAGCCGGTACGGGGTGAAGGCCGCCGCCGACCAGGCGTGGCCGACCGTGCCGGCCGGGGCGCCGTCCGCACGTACCGGGAACGTACGGTCCTGGACGGTGCGCCCGAGCCGGGCCAGCGCGGCGGCGGTGGCCGCCGGGACCGGCCGGGGGCGGTCGAGCCGCTTCTCGCGCACCCCGTGCGCGGTGGTGACCCGCAGCGTGTCCGTGCCGCGCACGACCACCGGGGCCGCCGCGAACCGTTCGGGCGCCCGGTGCGGGGCATCGAGGGTGGCGGCCAGCGCCAGGCCCATCGTGGCGATCAGGCCGACGCCCAGCGCGAGGGCGACGAAGCTGCCGGCGAAGGTGGCCCAGCGGGCGCGGAGGGTGCGCAGCGCGATGTTCAGCATGCGCTCCAGCCAATCGGCGGCGCGCCGCGCGCACAGCACGGCAGGACGGAGTCCTCGGGTATGCCTGGCCCTACCTCCGAGGCCGCTGGGCCTCCGCCCGGTCCGCGCCGGCTGGCAGAATCCAGCGCGTGGAACGAGAACTGCGCATCGTGCTCGCCGAGGACAGCGTCCTGCTCCGCGAAGGGCTGGTAGGCCTGCTCGCGCGTTTCGGGCACCAGGTCGTCGCGGCGGTCGGGGACGCCGAGGCGCTGATGGCGGCGGTCGCCGAGCACGACCCGGACATCGTCGTCACCGATGTGCGCATGCCGCCCGGCCTGCAGGACGAGGGGCTGCGCGCCGCCGTCGCGCTGCGCGCACAGCGCCCGTCGCTGCCGGTGCTCGTCCTGAGCCAGTACGTGCAGCACAGCTACGCCGCCGAGCTGCTCGACTCGGGCGACGGGTCCGGCGTCGGCTATCTGCTCAAGGACCGGGTGGGCCAGGTCGAGGAGTTCCTCGACGCGTTGCGCCGGGTCGCGGACGGCGGCACCGTCGTCGACCCGGAGGTCGTCCGCCAGCTGCTGCGCCGCCGGCGCGATCCGCTGGAGCGGCTGTCCGCGCGGGAACGCGAGGTGCTGGGGCTGATCGCGGAGGGCCGGTCGAACGCGTCGATCGCCCGTGAGCTGGTGGTCTCCGAGGCGGCCGTCGGCAAACACATCGGCAGCATCCTCAGCAAGCTGAACCTGCCGCCCGCCGAGGAGACCCACCGCCGGGTCCTGGCGGTCCTGGCCTTCCTACGGGCCTGACCAGGGCCTTGCTCAGGGCCTTGCTCAGGGCCTGAGCAAGGCCCGACCAGGACGTGAGCCGGGCCTGGCCAAGGCCGGACGAGCCGCTGGGCACACCCCCGGACCGGCCGCCGGCGTCATCGGAGGTATGCCCAGCCTTTGCCGATGCTTTGAGCACTGAGGGGCTGATTGGACGCACGTCCGGGTGACAATGCGACAGTCGACGCATATCCCCGGGCACCCCTGGCCCATCTCTACGCGAAGCGAGGATCCCCGTGTTGCGAAACGGGCTGGAGCCGTGGCACCTGATCGTGGTGGCGCTGGTTCTGATCATGCTGTTCGGTTCCAAGAAGCTGCCCGACGCCGCCCGCGGTCTCGGCAAGTCCATGCGCATCCTGAAGTCCGAGGCGCGTGCGCTGAAGGCCGACGACGCCGCCGCGACCGCGACCGCCGCCACGGCCACCCCCGCGGACGCCAAGCCGGCCCCCGCACCCGAGGCGCACACCCACACCTCGTAGCGGGTCCGCCCTTCCGGATTCCGGCAGCCTTGATAGGTTCCTGACGCCCGGAAGCCGGGCGTCGGAAGTTCGCGGTAGTGGCGGGGGACGCGCAGTGGCAGCACGGGGTATACCGCCCGAGTACGTGGACGGGTACGAGGAGCTCCTCGCCGACATATCCCGCAGCGGCCGCGCGCTGCGCCGCGACGAGCGTGAGGCCCGCCGTGAGCTGGGGGAGCGGGCCGCCGACGCCGGTTACGGCCTGCGGGAGCTGGTCGACGCCTATCTGGGTGCCACCCGCCGGTCCTGGTCGGCGCTGCCCGGCGTCGCCGACGCCCGCAGCGCGGCCGATCTGCGCCACGTCGGCGAATCCGTCCTCGCGGCGGTGGAGGCCGGAGTGGCGGCACTCGCCGAAGGGCATGAGCGGTCGCACCGGCTCGCGGTCCGCAAGGAGGAAGCCGCCCGCCGGGAGTTCGTCGACGATCTGCTGTACGGGCGCAGCGACCCGGGGCGGCTGGCCGAGCGCGCCGAGCGCTTCGGGCTCCGGCTGGCCGGCCGCCATGTGGTGGCCGTCGCCACCGGGACCGAGGCGTACGACGACGGCCATCCCCTCGTCCACCGCGTGGAACGGGACCTGACCGGACGGTTCGGCGACCACGATGTGCTGCTCGCCACCAAGGGCGGCCGGTTCGTGTGCATCGCGCCCGCCTCGGAACAGGCCGTCCTGGACGCCTTCGTCAAGCTCGCCGGCGAGGTGCGGGTGGCGCTGGGCCGCCCCCACGGAGGTCCCGGCGGGGTGGTCCGGAGTTACGAGGAGGCGCTCAGCGCCCTCGACCTCGGGGACCGCCTCGGCCTCGACGCCCGCGTCCTGAACTCGGCGGACCTGCTCGTCTTCCCCGTCCTCATGCGTGACCGCGCGGCGATGGCCGACCTCGTACGGGCCGTGCTCGGCCCGCTGGAGGAGGCCCGCGGCGGCGCCCTGCCGCTGCTGCAGACCCTGGGGGCGTACGCGGCCGCCGGCTATGTGGGCGCCGAGGCGGCCCGCCGTCTCGATCTCAGCGTCCGGGCGCTCAGCTACCGCATCGAACGCATCGCGGCCCTCACCGGGTTCGACCCCGACGACGCCCTCCAGCGCTACACCCTGGAGACGGCAGCGCTGGGCGCCCGTCTGCTGGACTGGCCGCAACGACCGCTGTAGGACGGGCTGTTGAGCGGTTCGTCGAAGCCGGCGAGGCCGGCGAGGCCGGCGAGGCGGCAGGGCCCCAGGGGCGTTAGTAGGACGTCGGAGACGCGTCAAGACTGCCGGGATCGGGCAATGTGGCCGCGCGGCACCCGGTGCCACCATCTCCCGTGACGGACGGTTGGGAATCGGGGGGTCAGTGCCATGGGGGAGTTCGTGAGAACTGCGCTGGCGTTCCCGACCGTCCTGTTCAGCTTCGCGCTCCTGGTCGTCATCGGCTTCTGGCTGCTGGCACTGATGGGCGGCGTCTCCGCCCACGGACACGCGGGACACGGCGGACACGCGGGACACGGCGGACACGGTCAGGGCCATGGGGGACACGGTCACGGTCATGGGGGACACGGGAACGACGGTGGCCATCACGACGGCCACGACCCCGGCGGCGAGGGCCTGTTGGCGGCTGCCGGGCTCGACGGGGTGCCGGTCACGGTCGTCCTCTCGCTGCTGACCGCCGTCGCCTGGTTCGTGAGCCTGGCAGGCAGCGCGCTGCTGGACGGCACCGGCGCGCACGGGCCCGTCCGCGTCCTGCTCGGCATCGGGGTCCTCGCCGTGGCCCTGGCGGGCGCGTGGTCCGTGACCTGGGTACTGGTGCGGCCGCTGCGCCGGCTCTTCCCCGAGGTGCGGCCGCCTTCGCGGGAGGACTTCGTCGGCAGCCTGTGTGTCATCCGCACCGGGCGGGTCGGTACGGACTTCGGCCAGGCCGAAGTCACCGCGCCGGACGGCTCGTCCGCGGTCGTCCAGGTCCGGCAGACCGGTGAGGACACCTTCGCCTCCGGGAGCACCGCACTTCTCTACGAGTACGAGCCGGCGGGCGAGTTCTTCAGGGTCGCACCCTTCGACCCGGTCACATAGCCCGGTCACGCAGCCCGTGCCGCCACCCCGATCCCTCACCTGACACGTGTCCGACGACACGTGACACCCCGTTATGTCCCGCACCGCCCACCGCCCCATCCACCACCGAACACTCTCCGCACTCTTCGACTGAGGATCCGCCATGGATGCCACCGCCATAGGGATCGGCGTACTGATCGCCGTCCTCCTGCTCATCGCGCTCGGCGTGGTGTTCACCGTCAGCCGGCTCTTCCGCAAGGTGGAGCAGGGCCAGGCGCTGATCATCTCCAGGACCAAGCACGTGGACGTCACCTTCACCGGCGCCGTGGTGCTCCCGATCCTCCACAACGCCGAGCAGATGGACATCTCGGTGAAGACGATCGAGATCAAGCGCACCGGCCGCGAGGGCCTGATCTGCCAGGACAACATCCGCGCCGACATCCACCTGACGTTCTTCGTCCGCGTGAACAAGACCACCGAGGACGTCATCAAGGTCGCCCAGGCGATCGGTACGGCGCGGGCGAGCCACCAGGAGACGCTGCAGGCGCTGTTCGCCGCGAAGTTCTCCGAGGCGCTCAAGACCGTCGGCAAGCAGCTGGACTTCGTCGACCTCTACACCCAGCGCGACCACTTCCGCGACCAGATCATCCAGGTCATCGGCACCGACCTCAACGGTTACCACCTCGAGGACGCCGCGATCGACTTCCTCGAACAGACCCCGATGACCCAGCTGGACGCCGCCAACATCCTCGACGCGCAGGGCATCCGGAAGATCACCGAGCTGACCGCCATCGAGCACGTGCGCACCAACGAGTTCCAGCGCACCGAGCAGAAGGAGATCACCCGGCAGAACGTCGAGGCCCGCGAGACCATCCTGGAGCTGGAACGGCGGCAGGCCGAGGCCGAGATCAAGCAGCGCCGGGAGGTCGAGACACTTCGTGCCAAGGAGGAGTCGTCCACGATGCGCGTCCAGGAGGAGGAACGGCTCGGCTCGCAGGGCGCGTTCATCCGGACCGAGGAGCTGCTCGGCATCCAGCGGGAGAACCAGGGCCGCGAGATCGCCGTGGCGCAGAAGAACCGTGAACGGGTCATCGCCGTCGAGAACGAGCGGATCGAGAAGGACCGGCTGCTGGAGGTCATCGCCCGCGAGCGCGAGACGGAGCTGTCCCGGATCTCCAAGGACAAGGAGGTCGAGGCGGAACGCCGCGAGGTCGCCGATGTGATCCGCGAGCGCATCGCCGTCGACCGCACCGTCGCCGAGCAGGAGGAGAGCATCAAGGCGCTGCGGCTGGTGCAGGAGGCGGAACGGGAGCGGCAGGCGCTCATCGTGCGGGCGGAGGGCCAGGCACAGGAGAAGCTCGTCAAGGACATCAAGGCGGCGGAGGCGGCCGAGCAGTCCGCGACCCACCGGGCGCGTGAGGCGCTGACCATGGCCGAGTCCCGCAAGCAGGCGTCCGAGCTCGACGCCCAGGCCAAGATCCGGCTCGCCGAGGGCATGCGGGCCGAGGCGGCCGCCGCCGGGCTCGCCGAGGTCGAGGTGCGGGAGCGCAGCGCCGAGGCGATCGAGAAGGTCGGACTGGCGGAGGCGGCCGTCGCGCGGGAGAAGAACACCGTCGAGGCCGAGGGCATCGGCCGCCGGCTGAAGGAGGAGGCCGCGGGGCTCACCGACAAGGCCGCCGCCATGGCCGCGCTCGACGACGCCTCACGCGGCCACGAGGAGTACCGGCTGCGGCTGGCGGCGGAGAAGGACATCCGGCTCGCGAGCCTGGACATGCAGCGCCAGGTGGCGGAGGCGCAGGCCACGGTGCTCGCCACCGGCCTGGAGTCGGCGACCATCAGCATCGTCGGCGGCGAGAGCGTCTTCTTCGACCGGGTGGTCGGCGCGATGTCGCTGGGCAAGAGCGTCGACGCGTTCGTGGACAGCTCCGACGCCGTCAAGGCGCTGGCCGGGCCGTGGCTGGACGGATCGTCGCGCTTCACCGAGGACGCCACCCGGGTGCTCGGCTCCCTCGGGAGCGGCGGCGTCCAGAACCTGACGGTGTCCGCGCTCCTGATGCGGCTCATCGCGTCCGGCGGCCCGCAGTCCGGCGGACTCCAGCAGCTGCTCGACCAGGCCAACTCGCTGGGCCTGGGCCAGCTCCCGCTGGACGCGCTCGGCAGTGCGGCCCCTGCCGCCGGCCCCGCCGCCGCCCCTCCCGCGGTCAACGGTGCCAAGCCGGCCGCAGCGCGCAACTGAGCAGCACCACCCGCACGCACCCCTTGGCGCACGCGTCAGTGAACACATCGGTGAACGAGGCTGGAAGTGTCTGAGACCCGGATCGATGCCGGTACCTACGAGGTCCTGCGGGACCGGCTGGCCGCGTCCGCCAGAACGCTGGCGGTGCGCGCGGAGGCGCTGAACGCGCGCCGCCAGGAGGTGTTCGGGTCGGCCGAACTGCGGCTCGCCGGCACCGACCGGATCAGCACCGGGCACGCCTGCGTGCCCTGTGACATCGCGCCCGTCGGCGAACGGCTGCTGTTCGGCGCCAACCCGGCGCCGGGCGGCCGGACGGACGGGCAGCCGGCGGTCGGCGAGGTACTGAGCGTGCAGGGGGAGCCCGTCCCGGGGCTGCTCGACGACCCGCGCTTCGTCCGGGACTTCGACGAGCTGTACCGCTACTACCGGCAGACGCGGCTGACCCGGCTGCGCCCGCTGGACGGCAGGTTGCTGGCCGTCTTCCGGACCGGTCCCGCCGTCGACGACGTCCGCGTGCTGCGCTGGCGGCTGTCGGTGGACGGCTCCGCGACGTACGTCGACGCGCGCGGCGAGCGCGACCATGTGGTGCCGCCCACGCACGACTTCACCTGGACCGAAGCGACCCGCGAGGACCACGTCCCGGGCGCCCCCGCCACGACGGGCGTCCCTGGCACTGCCGGCGTTCCGGGTACTCCCGGCGTCCAGGCCCGTGAGCCGCACATCGCGCTGCCCGGCGGTGTCTCGGTCTCGGTGGCCGGCGGGACGCTCACCGTCAACGACCACACCGAGCCGGTGGACGAGCCGCTGCAGTCGCTGGCCGACGCGGAGGTGGCGTACGCGGTCGTCGGGCCGCTGCTCGTGCTGCGGGTCCGCCCGTACAAGGAGACGGCGTGGCGCCACCTGGTCGTCCACACCCGGACCGGGGACGTGGCGCGGCTGGACGCGATCGGGCAGGCGTGCCGCCGGCTGCCCGAGGAGCAGGGGATCATCTTCCCCGGCGGCTACTGCCTGGCCACCGGCGCGATGCGCACCTTCGACGATGCCGGTGACGTCGGCGACCTGGAGCCGGAGAGCGGCTTCGCCTTCGAGCGGCTGGTGCGCTCGGCGAACGGCGAGGACCTGCTCTACGTGTTCCACGCCGCCGCCACGGGACGCCGGCTGCTGCTCCCGTACAACATGATCAGCATGGCCGTGGCGACACCGATCCGGACGCACGGCTACGCGCTGTTCGAGGACGGCACGCTCGTCACGATGCGGGCGGCCGGCGACGAGCCGACCCGGGTGCACCCGCTGCACCGCTGGCAGACCCCGTACCTCTCCGACAGCTACGCCGCCGCGCAGCCGGTCGGCACCGGACCGCTGGAGCGGATCGGCAACCCGGACCTGGTGCGCGGCATCTCCGACTGCCTCTCGGTGGCCGCCACCGTCGCCGACACCGCACCGGCCGCCGCCGTCTTCGCGGCGCTGGCCGCCCTGTGCGCGCGGGTCCTGGACCGCTACCACTGGCTCGGCGAAGCGGAGTCGGGGGATCTGCGCGGGCCGCTGCAGGAGGTGCGGAGCACTGCCGAGCAGGTGCTGGCCGAGTACGAGCAGGTGCAGTCGCTGACCGCGCGGGCGGCAGAGGCCGTGGAGGAGGCGGCGGCCCGGATCGCGTCGGTGGTGCGGCGGGCGCGCGGCGAGGCCCCGAAGTCGGCCGCCGACTGGGTGGACCAGCTGTCGGAACTGCGCGCCGGGCAGGGCAGGCTGGAGACGCTGCGCGAGCTGCGCTACGCCGACCGGGACCGTATCGGCGAGCTGGCGGCCGGACTGGACGCCGACCTCACCGCCGTCGCGCACCGCGCCGTCGCGCACCTCTCCCGCGAGGACGCCTTCGCCGACTACCGGGAACGCGTCGAGCGCGCGGGTGCCGAGGCGGAGGTCATCGCGGTCGTCGCGGACGCGGTACCGGTCGCGGAACGGCTCGCCGAGCAGGCCGCCGCGCTGGAGACCGTCACCGGGATCGTCGGCACCCTGGAGATCGCCGACGCCACCGTCAGGACCGGCATCCTGGCGCGGATCGCCGACGTCCTCGGCGGTGTGAACCGGGCCCGCGCGCTCCTCGACGCCCGCCGCAGGGAACTCCTCACCAGTGAGGGCCGCGCCGAGTTCGCCGCGGAACTCGCCCTGCTCGCGCAGTCCGTCAGCAGCGCCCGCGCCGCCGCCGAAACGCCGGAGGCGTGCGACGAACAACTCGGGCGGCTCCTCGTCCAGCTGGAGAACCTCGAAGCGCGGTTCGCCGAATGGGACGAGTACCTCGCCGAGCTGGGCACCCGGCGCGAGGAGATCCACGAGACCTTCTCCGCGCGCCGGCAGACCCTCACGGACGAACGGGCCCGGCGCACCGAGCGGCTGGCGGGGTCCGCCGCCCGCATCCTCGTCGGCGTACGGCGCCGCGCGGCGGGCCTGGCGACCCTCGACGAGATCAACACCTACTTCGCGTCCGACCCCATGGCCGCCAAGGTCCGCAAGGTCGCGGACGAGCTGCGGGCCCTCGGCGACCCGGCGCGCGGCACCGAGCTCGACGGCCACCTCGCCGCCGCCCGCCAGGACGCGGGCCGCGCGCTGCGCGACCGCCTTGACCTGTACGACGCGGGCGGCGCGGCCATCCGCCTCGGCCGGCACCGGTTCGCGGTCAACACCCAGCCCCTGGACCTCGCGCTGGTCCCGCACGAGGGCGGGCTCGCGTTCACCGTCACCGGCACCGACTACCGCGCGCCGGTGCGGGACGCTGTCTTCGCCGCCACCCGCCGCTTCTGGGACCGCCCGCTGGTCTCCGAGTCCCCCGACGTCTACCGCGCGGAGTACCTCGCGGCGACGCTGCTGCCGGAGGTCCCGCCGGGCGCGGACGACGGGGAACTGGCGGCCCTCGTCCGGGCCGCCGCCTCGTCCCGCCTGGACGAGGGCTATGAGCGCGGCGTCCACGACCACGACACCGTCACCCTGCTGCGCGCGCTGCTGGACCTGCACTCGACGGCCGGCCTGCTCCGCTACCCCTCCGCCGTCCGCGCCGCCGCGCAGCTCTTCTGGACGTACGGCCCGGACGCCGCTGCCCGCACGGCGTGGACCACCCGCGCCACGTCCCTGACCCGGGCCCGCGGCCTGTTCGGACCCACTCCGGCTCTCGCCGATCTGGCGGAGGAACTGGCCGCCTGCGCGGGGGAGTTCCTGGCGGGGGCGGGTCTCGCCGATGTACCCCGGCCTCGCGACGGGCTCGGTCTCCTGGGCGAGTACCTCGTCGAGGAACTCGCCACGCCCCGGCAGGGGTTCATCGGCGGTGCGCCGGCACGGGTGCTGCGCGAGCGGTTCGCCGGGGCACTCGGCGGGCCGCAGGCCGTCCCGTACAAGGAGTTCACGGACGATCTGCAGGCGCTCGGCGGTGACTTGGCGGCCCGCTACCGTCTCGCGGAGGCCTGGCTGGGGAGCTTCGGCGGGGGCGAGGACCGGGCGGAGGCGGTGACCGCGCTGGTGTGCGGGGAGGAGCTGACGCGCTACGAGTCGGAGGCCGTCCTGTCGGCCACCGTCGACGGGCTGCTGGGCGCGCACCCGCGGATCGACGGCCGGTCCATGACCGTCCGGCTGGACGAAGTGCTCACCAGGACCGGGCGGTTCAGGACCGAGGAGGTACCGGCGTACCGCGCGTACCAGCACGACCGCGCCGCCCTGGTGGCGGCCGAGCGGGCGCGGCTGCGGCTGGAGGACTTCCGGCCGCGCGCGCTCAACGGGTTCGTGCGCAACGGACTGCTGGACGAGGTCCATCTGCCGCTGATCGGCGACAACCTCGCGAAACAGCTCGGCACGGCGGGGACGGCGGGCGCGGCGGGCGCCGGTGATGGGGAGAAGGCGGACCGGATGGGTCTGCTGATGCTCATGTCGCCGCCCGGCTACGGCAAGACGACGCTGATGGAGTACGTGGCGAGCCGCCTCGGCCTGGTGCTGGTGCGGGTCGACGGGCCCGCGCTCGGCAGTGCCGTCACGTCCCTCGACCCGGAGCGGGCGCCGGACGCGACCGCCCGCCGCGAGGTCGAGAAGATCAACTTCGCGCTGGAGCTCGGCACCAACACGCTCCTGTACCTGGACGACATCCAGCACACGTCCCCGGAACTGCTGCAGAAGTTCATCCCGCTGTGCGACGCGCAGCGCCGGGTCGAGGGCGTACGGGACGGCCGGGCACACAGCTACGACCTGCGCGGCAAGCGCTTCGCGGTGTGCATGGCGGGCAACCCGTACACGGAGTCGGGACGGGTCTTCCGCGTTCCCGACATGCTCGCCAACCGGGCCGACGTCTGGAACCTCGGCGACGCCGTGACCGGCCGCGAGGCGCTGTTCGCGCTCAGCTATCTGGAGAACGCCCTCACCTCGAACGAGGTGCTCGCCCCGCTGTCCACCCGGGACCGCGCGGACCTCGAACTGCTCGTCCGGCTCGCCGAGGGCGACCCGACCGCGCGCGCCGACCGCCTCGTCCACCCTTACGAACAGGGCGAGTTGGACCGGATCCTGGCCGTGCTGCGGCATCTGCTGCGGGTGCGCGGCACCGTCCTGGCGGTGAACGCGCAGTACATCGCCTCCGCCGGGCAGGCGGACGCGACGCGCACCGAACCGCCGTTCCTGCTGCAGGGCTCGTACCGCAACATGAACAAGCTGAGCGAGCGGATCGTGCCGGCCATGAACGAGGCCGAGGTGGAGGCCGTGATCGACGACCACTACCGCGCGGAGGCGCAGACGCTGGCGGGGGGCGCGGAGGCGGCGCTGCTGAAGCTCGCCGCACTCCGCGGCCGGCAGACCGCGGAGCAGGCGGCGCGCTGGGCCGAGGTGAAGGGTGCGACCGTGGTCTCTGCCGGCTCCGGCGCGGCCGCTATGCGGCTCTGAGCAGCGGCTTCAGCTTCGTGCCGCGCAGCCGCTCGACGGCCGGCGCGGCGCGGTGGGCGTGCAGTACGAGCGGCCGGGCGACCAGGGCGCCGACGATCACCCCGATGAGCACGTCGTGCGGGTAGTGCACCCCGATCCAGACCCGGGACGCGGCCATGAACAGCGCGGCGGGCACCGCGAGGTAGCCGAGACCGCGGTCGATGACGAGCAGGGCGACGGCGGCCGCCGCGGCGATGGCGGCGTGGTTGCTGGGGAAGGACCAGTCACCGGGCGCCGGGCAGGCCTCGATGGTGACGGCGCGCAGCGTCTGGCACGGCCGCTGTTCGTCGAAGACCATCTTGAGCACGTCGTTCACGGCGTAGGCGACGACGACGGCGACCGGCACGGACAGCGCCGTCGCCATCCGGGCCGCGTCGCCCTGCCGGGCGCGCCACCAGGCGACGAGCATGAGGACAGCGAACACCGCGAGCCCGTAGTCGCTCCACGCCTGGATCAGGGTGTCGACGGGTCGCGGTACGCGCTGGGCGAGACCGGTGATCCAGGAGTAGAGACCCGCGTCGATGCCGGAGTTCACAGGCCCTCCGGTGCGTCGGCGGCGGGCCCCACCCCGGACCCTGTTCCGGACGCCCCTGTTGCGGTGCCGCCGTTCGCCCCGGCGCCGGCCCCGGCCGCCTTGACGCGGCTCCGTGAGCGGTACAGCTCCAGCGCGAGCGGGGTGAGCGAGACGATGACGATGAGCGCGACCATCGGCAGCAGGTACTTGTCCACGTGCGGCACCGAGGAGCCGAGCGCGTAGCCGCCGAGCACGAGGCCCACCGACCAGACGAGACCGCCGACGATCTGCCAGAGGGCGAAGGTGCGCGCGGGCACGTTCAGCACGCCGGCCATCGGGTTGAGCACGGTCCTGACGACCGGGACGAAGCGCGCGAGCACCACGGCCTTGGCGTGCCCGTACCGCTCCAGCAGCTCGGCGGCGCGGCCGACGCCGTCGTGCAGATGGGGATTGCGGATCCGGGCGAGCAGCGGCGGTCCGCCCCGCCGGCCGATCCAGTAGCCGGTCTGCGCACCGGCCAGCGCCCCCGCGGCGGCGGCGAGGAGGACCTGCCAGAGTGAGAGATGCACCACGTCCGACGCGCCGGGCACACACAGCAGACCGGCCGTGAACAGCAACGAGTCGCCGGGCAGGAAGAAGCCGATCAGCAGGCCGGTCTCCGCGAACAGCACGACGGCGATGCCGATCGCGCCGAACGTCGCCAGCAGGTCGTGGGCGTCCAGGACGTTGACCGCCAGCGGTGCTGCCTGGGGAACGGCGTCCAGCAGGGGTGTGGCGAGGGGCAGGGGCATTGGCGGAGGGCCCTCCCATAATGGGCTGCGGGGGCGAGCTGCGCCGCACCCGTCCGACTACAGTCGCGTAGACGGTCTACAGCACTGTAGACGAATCAGGTGGAAGGGGCGTTCCATGCCAGAGACACATCCGGCGCGTCGCCCGCCGGGCGAGCTGGAGGCGAGCGTCCTGGCGGCGCTGTGGGCCGCCGAAGGACCGCTCACCCCCGCCGACGTCCAGCGCGATCTCGGGAGTGCGCTCGCCCGCACCACGGTCACCACCATCCTCGCGCGGCTGCACGACAAGGGCGCCGTCGCCAGGACCCGGTCCGGGCGCGGCTACGCGTACACCCCCACCCAGGACTCGCCGGGCCTCGCCGCCCGCCGGATGCGCACCGAGCTCGACAAGGAGGAGGACCGGGAGACCGTACTGGCCCGCTTCGTGTCGCAGCTGGGCCCCGACGACGAGCAGCTGCTGCGCGCCCTCCTGGACGACGCGGAGTCGGGTACGGACGCGGGGTCGGGTGCGGGGTCGGGTGCGGGGGAGGAGTCGGGTGTGGACGCGGCATCGGGTACGGGGGAGGGGGGCGGTTCCCGGTGAACCCCGATCTCGTGCCACCGCTGCTGATGCCGCTGCTCGCGGTCCCCGTCGCCCGCCGGCTCGCGGCGTCCCTCGCACCGCGCTCCGCCGCCTGGCTGCTGGCCTGCACGGCCGCCGTCCTGGCCGCGAGCAGCACCCTGGCCCTGGTCCTGCTGGCCGCCCAGGGCGCGCTGCTGCTGCCGCCGGTCGCCGCCCTGGGCCATCTCACGCTGCCGCTGCTCACCGCCGGTACCGACGGGCTCGGTGGCTTCGCCGGACTCGGCAGCGCCGGCCTGACCGTTCCCGCCGCGTGTGTCGCGGCGGTGCTGCTCGCCGTCTGCGCGGGGGCCGTGACCCTCGCCGGCCACCGCTTCCGCGCCGAGATGGCCCGGGCCCGCGCCGCCACCGGCACCTGTGTGGCCTCCGGCGAGCTCGCCGTCCTCCAGGACAGCGACCCCGACGCGTACGCCCTGCCGGGGCGCCCCGGCAGGATCGTCGTCACCACCGGCATGCTGCGCGCCCTGCGGCCCGGCGAGCGCGAGGCGCTGCTCGCCCACGAGCGGGCGCACCTGGCCGGCCACCACCACCGCTTCATCGTCGTCGCCGCGCTCGCCGCCACCTGCCATCCGCTGCTGCGCGGGCTGCGGGCGCCGCTCTCGTACGCGCTGGAGCGCTGGGCCGACGAGTCCGCCGCGTCCGCCGTCGGCGACCGCCGGCTCGCGGCGCGCCCGGTC
>NZ_JAAGLX010000110.1:0-1420 GCF_010548325.1 Streptomyces sp. SID13666
CGCAGCCCAGTGTCCGGCGGAGCACCTCGCGCGGGCCCTCTTGCAGCAGGTGCCAGGCGCTGACCAGATCCGGCGCGGGGTCGGCAGGGCCGAAGCCGCCGGCGTCGAGGACACCGCAGAGCCGGTCGCCCGCGACCAGCACGTTTCCAGGGATCAGGTCAGTGTGGCTCATCACGTCGGCGCTCTCGCGCGGCAGCTCCCGCAAGTGGCTCCACAGCTGGCGCAGCCGGGGCACGTCGAGCAGCCCCGCACTCTCCTCGAAGCACTCCTCCATCCATTCATCGTGGTCGGTGAGTACGCCGCCACGACCCCCGCCGCCGCGCAAGCGCCGTCCGGCCGTCCCGACCTTCCGGAGGGCAGCTATGAAGGTCGCCAGATCCTGTGCGAAAGCATCCGAGCCACTCGGGTCGGCCTCCGAGGCGACCGTTCCCGGCAGCCACGTCTGGACGGACCACGGCATGGGGTAGCCCGCTCCGGGCTCGCCCAGGGTCACAGGTTCCGGGACAGGGAAGGGAGACACCCGCACCAGCTCCGCGCTCGCCTGTGCTTCCAGCTCCAGAACCACCCGCGTCTCGGCGGCATCCGCCCGACGCAGTGGGAAGCGTGCGGAAAGATCGTCCCCGATACGGAAGATGGCGTTGACCGTGCCGGTCGACTCCAGCAGCCGGATCTCCTTGCCGCTCCACTCGGGAAACTGGTCCTGGATCAGGGCAGCGACTGTCTCGGGGGTCACGTCCACTTGGTCTTCATGCATGGTCACCCCGCGATGCTGTCCGACGGACAGCTTCCACGCAGCCCGTTTTTCAGCGTTCGGTCGCGTACGGGACGAAGTCGGCCCAGGTGGCGGGGGTGAAGGCCAGGTTCGGGCCGGTCTCTACGCCCCATGGCGCCCGCCTGGCCCGGCTGCTCACCGCCGAACAACTCCGCTCCTGGGGACTGCCGGTGGACCCGGCCCGCAGATCGTGGCCGAGTTGGCAGCCAACGCCGTCACCCACGGACGCGTCCCGGGCCGCGACTTCCGGCTCACGGCGTACGTCATCGGCACCACCCTGCGTATCGAGGTGACCGACACGGCCGGAGACCGCCCGCCGTGTCCCCAACCTCCGTCCGACGATGCGAAGTCCGGGCGGGGACTCGCCCTCGTCGAGGCGCTTGCCGATCGATGGGGGTGGGGTCCGGGGCTCCGGCCTCGCAAAACGGTGTGGGCGGAAATCGATGTCGCACCGGAACTCGATTCCCTGTGTTCCGGTGCGACCAGCGGTCTTCTTTGAAAGAAACACCGGAGAGAAAGAACCTCAACCAAACCCCACCCCTCCCGCCCGCTGGGACGGCCACCACGGCCCGTACAGCCGCCGCCGCGCAAACTCACTCGCCCGAGTGAACATCACCAACTCAGCTGGATTTGTGCCCGGTTGCCTGC
>NZ_JAAGLX010000111.1:0-1394 GCF_010548325.1 Streptomyces sp. SID13666
AGAGGACGGTTCGTGAGTCTTTGAGGTGGTTTGTCATCGCCTGATGGTGTGGCTATGGGCGGAATCTTCCGGGCGACAGCCGGTGGTCTGTTGGGGTGGCTGGGTGAGTGAACGCATGCCATACCCGAGCGACTTATCGGACGAGCAGTGGTTGCTGATCGAGCCAGTGATCACGGCGTGGAAGGACCGGCACCGCTCGGTCAGCGGCCACCAGGGCGCCTATGCCATGCGGGAGATCGTGAATGCAATCCTCTACCAGGGCCGGACCGGATGTCAGTGGACCTACCTCCCGCATGATCTGCCACCGAAGAGCGCGACGTACTACTACTTCGCTGCCTGGCGGGACGATGAGACCGACCAGGTCATCCATGAACTCCTGCGCTGCCAGGTCCGTGAGCGGGCCCGCCGATTAGAGGACCCGACCCTGGTGGTTCTGGACACCCAAAGTGTCCATGCGGCTGCCGGGGTGCCCGCACCCACGACCGGTCTGGATCCGGCGAAGCGGGTGCCGGGCCGCAAGCGAGGTCTGGCCGTGGACGTGCTGGGACTGGTCATTGCCGTCGCTGTCCTCGCCGCGAACACCCACGACAATGCGGCGGGCATCGCCCTGCTCAACCAGGTCGCCGAGAATGCCGGCGGCACGGTCGAGAAGGCTCTGGTCGATCAGGGCTTCAAGAACCAGGTCGTCCTGCATGGCGCCCTGCTGGGCATCGATGTCGAGATCGTTGAACGCAACCCGCAGGACAAGGGGTTCGTCCCTCAGCCGAAACGATGGAGGGTCGAACAGACCTACGGGATCTTGATACTGCACCGGCGCCTGGTCCGCGACTACGAGCACCAGCCGGCTTCCTCTGCCTCTCGCGTCTACTGGGCGATGTCCCATGTCATGGCCCGCCGACTCACCGGCACGAACACACCCACCTGGCGTGATCCGCTGGCGGTGACCACGTGAACATCCAGCCCCTGCTCGACGCGCTCAGCATCCAGCAGGACGCTGCACGGACCCTTGCCGAAGAGCTCCGAACGCAGATCGCCGGACTCCAAACTCGACTACGCGAGGCCGAAACCCACCTCGAGCATCTGGCGATCACCCGCACGACCATCACCGCCCTCGCGGACCGAATCCCCAACCAGTCCGGCCCGCCCGAGCACCCGGATTACCCGCGCATCCTCTGCGTTTTCCACGAGGCCAGCGGCCCTCTGCGAGCCCGCGACGTCTGCGAAGCCCTCGACCACGAACTGCTCCCGAAGAACATCGAGGGCACCCGCGCCAAGCTGAAACGACTGGTCAAACTCGACGTCCTCACCGAGGTCGACACCGGCATCTTCATCCGCAAGCAATAGCCCTATCCCGTCTCACCCAGAACCGGACATCAACTCACGAACCGCCCTCT
>NZ_JAAGLX010000112.1:0-1383 GCF_010548325.1 Streptomyces sp. SID13666
CAGGGTCCTTCGCAAGATCGTGATCGGTCCGGTTTTGTCAGGTGAGGCCGAGGGTCTGGACGGGGCGGCGGTAGTCGCGGGCGGTGTGTCGTAGGGCGGCGGCGATGTTGGTGTGGCCGTCCTGGCGGTGGATGCCGATGGCGAGGTTCCGCAGGGAGGCCATCGCGCGGGGCAGATGGCCGGTGCGGATCTTGGAGTCGTCTTCGCGGAAGGTCCGGTCGCGGACGTGGTGGAGGAGATTCTCGATGCGCCAGTGGCCTCTGATCCAGGCGGCGAGCTGTGCGCCGGTGGCGGTTCCGGGCGGCAGGCTGGTGATGAGGTGGACACGCTCGATGGTCAGCTTCCCGGTGTGCAGGTCACGGCGCCAGCGCACCATCTGGAGGGCCTGGGCCGCGTCGGGGTAGTTGATGTGGGCGAAGGCGACGGTCTTCAACCGGCGTATCTCCAGGCGGTGATGGGCTCGGTCGCGGGTCTTGTGGTCGAGCGTGATGTCCCGCCAGGGAAGCTTCCTGACCTGGTCGAACAGTCCGGGATGGTTGGCTTTGACGACGGCGAGGTAGTGCGCGCCGTGCCGGCGGAGGTAGCGGCCGTGGTCGTGCTGGGTGTGGAGAGCGTCGGCGGTGATCACCGTGTGGTTCAGGTCGAGGGTGTCCAGCAGCGGAGCGAAGGCGGGAATCTCGTTGCTCTTGTCTGCGACCTGGCGCTGGGCCAGGACGCTTCCGTTGTGGTCCATCGCGGCCAGCAGGGTGACGGCGCTCTTGCCGCCGGCCCGGGATCCGCGCAGGACCTTGCCGTCCACGGCGATCGCCCGCAACCGGCCCTCGGTGCCGCTGTCTTCGGCGGCGCGGGCGGTGAGGAAGGCACCGATCGCGGTGTCGAGTGCGTCGCCGTCGAGTTGGGACAGCAAGCGCCGCACGGTGTGCGGGTGCGGGGCCGGGACCATGCCGGAGAATGGATCGGGCGCGAAGCCCAGGGCCCGCAGGGCCCAGCCGGGCGCGTCCGTGATCCACTCGGATATCGCGGTGAGCGACTGCGCTCCGGCCAGGACGCTCGCGGCCGAAGCGGCGATCAGCGCCGACAGGGGGTAGCGGCGTCCGCGGCGGTCACGCGGATCGGGCAGCGCTGCGAGGAACGGCAGCACGGCCACGGCGCCCGGCAGTGGCGCCAGGCCGACGGACCGGGCCAGTTGGCCCAGCCCGGAGGGCATGGGAGAAGATATGGAGGCAGGCACGGACTCGCTCAGCGTTCATGGGACTTCGACACTCACATGATCACTGCGACCGTGCCTGCACTGCTTCCCGACCCCACCCCGCAGACACGAAACCCGGCATCACGTCGACACCCGACGAAACCGGACCGATCACGATCTTGCGAAGGACCCTG
>NZ_JAAGLX010000113.1:0-1360 GCF_010548325.1 Streptomyces sp. SID13666
GGTCCATGGGCTGGCTCGAAGACAGCTCTGTCGAGGAGTAAGAACCCCACATGACCAGTCAGTCCACCCTGCAGTCCGTGCCTGCCCTCGATACGCACCCGGCCTACGGCTCCAACCCGAGCCGTGCCGAGACCCGGGAGCAGCTCTCCAAGGCGACGTACGACCTTCTCGTGATCGGCGGTGGCATCCTCGGCATCTCGACGGCCTGGCATGCCGCGCAGTCCGGTCTGCGGGTGGCTCTGGTCGACGCCGGTGACTTCGCCGGCGCCACCTCCTCCGCTTCCTCCAAGCTTCTCCACGGCGGTCTGCGCTATCTGCAGACCGGCGCGGTGAAGCTGGTCGCGGAGAACCACTTCGAGCGCCGTGCGGTGTCCCGTCAGGTGGCTCCCCACCTGGCGAACCCGCTCACGTTCTACCTCCCCGTGTACAAGGGCGGGCCGCACGGCGCGGCGAAGCTCGGGGCGGGCGTCTTCGCCTACTCCGCCCTGTCCGCGTTCGGTGACGGCGTCGGCCACCTGCTGTCGCCGGCCAAGGCCGCGCAGGACGTGCCCGAGCTGCGCACCGAGAACCTCAAGGCCGTGGCCGTGTACGGCGACGGTCAGATGAACGACGCGCGCATGGCGCTGATGACGGTCCGCGCTGCCGTCGAGGCGGGCGCGGTCGTGCTCAACCACTCCGAGGTGTCGGGGCTGCGCTTCACCAACGGCCGGGTCACCGGCGCCGACCTGCGCGACCGGCTCTCCGGTGACGACTTCGGCGTCAACGCCCGGCTCGTGCTCAACGCGACCGGCCCCTGGGTCGACCACCTGCGCAAGATGGAGAACCCGGACGCGGCGCCGTCCATCCGGCTGTCGAAGGGCGCGCACCTGGTCCTGAAGCGGACATCTCCGTGGAAGGCCGCGCTGGCGACCCCGATCGACAAGTACCGCATCAACTTCGCCCTCCCCTGGGAGGACATGCTGCTGCTCGGCACCACCGACGAGGTGTTCGAGGGCGACCCGGCGGACGTCGCGGTCACCGAGAAGGACACGGAGCAGATCCTCGACGAGGCCGCGTTCTCCGTCCGTGACCAGCAGCTGTCCCGTGACCTGATCACGTACTCCTTCGCCGGTCTGCGCGTGCTGCCGGGTGGCCCCGGTGACACGGCGAAGGCCAAGCGGGAGACGGTCGTGACCGAGGGCAAGGGCGGGATGCTGTCCGTCTCGGGCGGCAAGTGGACGACCTTCCGGCACATCGGCCGTACCGTCATGGAGAAGCTGGAGACGCTGCCCGGGCGTCCGCTGGGCGACGACTTCGAGCCCGTCTCGTCCCTGCCGAAGCACCTGCCGCTTCCCGGTGTCGCCAACCCGCGCGCTGTCGC
>NZ_JAAGLX010000114.1:0-1208 GCF_010548325.1 Streptomyces sp. SID13666
GGCAGGTCGGCGTCATCGAGTGGGCAGATCCCCTGGATGCGTTGGGCGGCGTCACCGACGCCCCTTAAAGGAGACGAAATGTTCGGTTATCGCGTTCCCGCCCCCGACGAGGCGATGCTGATTTCAGGCGGCAGGCGGGGACTGGAAGGTGCGCCGTTCCGCGTGGTGACCGGCCACGGAAAGTTCGTGCTCCCCGTCTTCCGCAAGACCCGCTTCCTCACCCTGGCGATGTGCGAGGCCGAGGTCGCCGAGACCTGTGTGACCAAGCAGGGCATCGCGCTCACGGTCCGGGCCGTGATCGCCTTCAAGGTCGGCAACGACAGGGAGAGCATTGTCAACGCCGGCCAGCGGTTCCTCTCCGACCAGGACCAGATGTCGGTACTGACCGGCCGGATCTTCGCCGGTCATCTGCGCTCCATCATCGGCTCGATGACGGTCGAGGAGATCGTCACCGAACGGCAGAAGCTCGCCACCGAGGTGCTGGAGACCTCCAAGACCGAGATGGCGAAGATCGGGCTGACCGTCGACTCGCTGCAGATCCAGTCGATCGACGACGGCAACACCGGATACATCGCCGCGATGGCCGCACCGCACAAGGCGGCCATCCAGCGGCAGGCCCAGATCGCCCAGGCACAGGCCACCCAGGCCTCGGTCGAGGCGGAGCAGGTGGCCGCACGGAACCAGGCCGAGTACGCCCGGCAGACCGCCGTGGTGAAGGCCGAGTACTCGGCCCAGGTGGACCGCGCGCAGGCGGAGTCCGCGCAGGCCGGCCCGCTGGCGATGGCCCACGCGCAGCAGGAAGTGCTCATCGCCCAGACCGAACTGGCGCAGCGCCAGGCCGAACTCAGGCAGCAGCAGCTGCGGGCCGAGATCGTGAAGCCCGCCGAGGCCGAGGCCGAGCGGATCAAGGTGCTGGCGATCGCCGAGGCCGAGCGGATGAAGATCCAGGCCGAGGCCGCGGCCTCGTACGACCGGGTGGCACTGGACCGGATGCTGATCGACCAGCTGCCGCTGATCGTCAAGGAGGCCGCCGGCGGCCTCGCCGGGGCCAATGTCAACGTCCTCAACGGCGCCGACGGCCTCAGTGAGATCGCGGCGGGACTGGTCGGCCAGGGGCTGACCATCCTGGACTCGGTTCGGAAGAACCTGAGCGGTTCCACCGAGTACCCCCGTCCGGGCAAGGACAACGGCCTGCTCGAGCTGCAGGG
>NZ_JAAGLX010000115.1:0-1193 GCF_010548325.1 Streptomyces sp. SID13666
CCCTAGTGTTCTGAGTCGGGAATTTTGTTCAGATGTGTAGGCTTGGCCTATGGCACGGATGGGGCGGCCGAAGGCCGAGTTGACGCTGTCGGATGAGGAACGGGCCGCGCTCGAGGAGTGGGTGCGGCGTCGTTCCACGCCGCAGGCGTGGGCCCTGCGGTGTCGGATCGTTCTGGCGTGTGCTGACGGTGTCTCGAACAAGGACGTGGCGGCTCAGCTCGGTTCCACGCCGCAGGCGGTGGGGCGCTGGCGGGCCCGGTTTGTGCAGTACCGGATTGCCGGTCTGGGTGACATGCCGCGTCCGGGTGGCCCCAGGACGGTAACGGACGAGCAGGTCGCCGCGGTGGTCACCAGGACGCTGGAATCCACGCCGAAGAACGCGACGCACTGGTCGACTCGTTCGATGGCGAAGGAAATGGGCTTGTCGCAGTCGTCGGTGTCGCGGATCTGGCGGGCGTTCGGCCTGCAGCCGCACCGGTCGCAGACCTTCAAGTTGTCGACGGATCCGTACTTCGTGGACAAGGTCCATGATGTCGTCGGTCTCTACCTGGACCCGCCCGAGCGGGCCCTGGTCTTCTGCGTGGACGAGAAGTCGCAGATCCAGGCCCTGGACCGGTCCCAGCCCGTGCTGCCGATGATGCCCGGGGTTCCCGAGCGAGCCACCCATGACTACGTCCGTGCCGGCACCACCACCCTGTTCGCCGCGCTCGAGGTCGGCACCGGCAAAGTGATCGGGTCCCTGCACCGCCGCCACCGGGCCGAGGAATTCAAGAAGTTCCTGATCAAACTCGACAAGGAAGTGCCGGCCGGCCTGGACGTTCATCTGATCTGCGACAACTACGCGACCCACAAGACACCTGCGATCAAGAAGTGGCTGCTGGCTCACCCCCGCTTCCACCTGCACTTCACCCCGACCGGATCGTCCTGGCTGAACCTTGTCGAGCGGTGGTTCGCCGAGCTGACCAACAAACAGATACGGCGAGGCGTCCACAGGTCCGTCCAGGCCCTGGAGAAGGACATCCGTAACTGGATCGCCGCCTGGAACACCGACCCGAAGCCCTACGTCTGGACGAAGACTGCAGACGAGATCCTCGAACGCCTCGCCTCATATCTGAACAGAATTCCCGACTCAGAACACTAGGGCGTGTTGCGAAAGTCCCGCCTGGCCCACGACGCCTGGCACGCGCCCTCGC
>NZ_JAAGLX010000116.1:0-1136 GCF_010548325.1 Streptomyces sp. SID13666
ATCGACCCGATCAGGTGCTCCGCGGTGATCTCCAGGAACAGCGGCACCACCAGCGTCGCGGTCGGCATGAGCATCACGACCAGGGTCGAGACGAGCAGCGCGTGCCGGCCACGGAACTCCGTCATGGCCAGGGCGTACCCCGCCGGTACGGCCACGCAGAGCGTGATGACCAGCGAGATCACCGCGTAGAGCGTGGAGTTGCCGAGCCACTGCAGGACGGCGTGGTCCTGGAACGCCGTGAGGGCGTCCCAGTTGGTCTTGAAGGCGTGCCAGGAGCCGAAGGACAGCGGGCTGCCGTGCACGAGTTGCTGGTCGGTCTTGGTCGCCGCGAGGGCGAGCCACAGCACCGGCAGCACGAAGAACACCATGAACACGGCCAGTACGGAGCCGGTCAGCAGGCGGGGCGCGAGGCGGCTCGGGGAGCGGGGGCGCCGCCGCTCGGAGGCCTGGTGGTGCGCTCGGCTCATGACGCTTGGTTCCCGTTCCGTGCGTGGTGTGACGGTGGCCGGTCCGGCAGGGGTCCTAGTCGGCATCGAAGAACCCCGACCGTGCGACGAAGACCGCGGCGGCCGACACACTGACGACCAGAAGCTCCACCGAGACCGCGGCGGCACCGTTGATGTTGTTCATCTGGAAGGCGAAGTCGTACGTCAGCTGGTTCAGCGAGTAGTCGCGTCCGGCGACGCCCACGCTGGCGAGGGAGAGCAACTGCGGTTCCACGAACAGCTGGGCGCCGCCCGCGAAGGCCAGGATCACCATGTACACGATCCACTTGCGGAGCATGGGGATCTGCACACGCCAGGCGGTCTGCCAGGCGCTCGCGCCGTCGATGCGGGCGGCTTCCATGACGTCCTTGGGGATGTTGTTCAGCGCGCCGTAGATGACGACGATCCAGCCGCCCGCGCCGGTCCAGAACGCGATGACCGTGAACAACAGCGGCAGGTTCCCGGGTGCGATGACCTCACCGAAGGTGTGGAATCCCAGCGTGCCCAGCAGTGAGCTGACCGGGCTCACCGCGGGGTCGAGCATGAACAGCCACACCAGCACGCTCGCGGCCCCGGCGAGGGCACCGGGGATGTAGAAGAGGAAGCGCAGGGACTTGCTGACGGCGCCCGAGGCGAGACGGTGCAGCAGCA
>NZ_JAAGLX010000117.1:0-1107 GCF_010548325.1 Streptomyces sp. SID13666
ACTAGGGCCTGTGTGATGTCGTGATCAGTGGGTTGCTCGTAGGAGGTCGTCGATCCAGATCATCGAGGCGCGGAGTTCGAGTCCGGCGAGGTAGCTCTCGGGTGTCTTGTCGAAGCGTGTGGCGATGCCACGCCAGTCCTTCATGCGGTTGATCAAACGCTCGACGGTGTTGCGTTCCTTGTAGAGCTTTGCGTCGTGGCTGACGGGGCGACCGCCCAGGCGGCCCCGTCGCTTGCGGTGGGCGGCCTGATCCTTCTTCTCCGGAATGACCGCCTTGATACCACGTTTGCGCAGGTAAGCGCGGTTGGCACGAGATGAGTAGGCCTTGTCCGCGGCGACCGCGGCCGGTCGACTGCGGGGTCTACCGACAGGTAGGCGAACACGGATCTTCGCCAGCACGGGGATGAACTGGGGGCTGTCGGCTGCGTGCCCGGCGGTCAACACGAAGGACAACGGCCGGCACCTACGATCGGCGGTGAGGTGAATCTTGGTGGTCAGCCCTCCGCGGGACCTTCCCAGCAGGGCTTGCTTCAAGCGGAGCTTTCGTCGTCGGCGCACGCGTCGGCGTTCTTCTCGTTCGGACTCACTGCCGGTGACGGGTACGATTTGTTCGACTTCGGCGCCCCCTTTTGGCGGGTTCGTTCCTGCTCGAGTACAGCCTCCTCCAGGGCGTCCAACACCTCCTTGCCCACGAGCATCCCCGCGGCGTCCTGATGGGCGCGCGCTGTCGTGGAGTCCACGCTGACCAAGGACAAGTCCGTCCTGCCCCGGCGAGCGGCCTCAGCGATCAGCCCTTCCAACAGGGCGGTGAACACCCCCGCGTCCCGCCAGACCCGGAACCGCCCGTAGACCGTCGGCCAGGGCCCGAACTCGACCGGTATCTCACGCCACTGGGCGCTCGTTCGAAACCGCCAGATCACACCCTCGAACTGATCCCGCAACCGCTGGGGATACGGCCCGTACTCACCCACCGGTAAGTACGGCTCGATCAACGTCCACTGCTCATCACTGAGTTGCCTGCGCGTCACGACCAACAGTCCTATCGGATCCGCTCTCCCGACAGACCCACATCGGCAAAGTTGATCACGACATCACACAGGCCCTAGG
>NZ_JAAGLX010000118.1:0-1101 GCF_010548325.1 Streptomyces sp. SID13666
CTTGAGGTGCCGCGAGGGGTTGTCGGTTCGGTGCGGCGCCGTCGTGGCTGGTCGCTCCCCCACTCTCGGCTTCGCTCGAGCGGGGGGACCCCCATCGCGGCGGAGCCGCAGATCGACACCGCCCCGCGCCCCTTTGGGGGCACTCAAGTTCCCGCCCGCAGCCCGTCGCACAGCACCGCCAGGGCCAGCTCGGGATTCGCGCCCGCGTTCGCCCGGTGACGCAGGGCCAGCAGGATGCCCGACAGGATCGCCATCAGGTCCGCGATGCCGATGTCGGCGCGGATCGAGCCGGCGGACTGGGCGCGGGTCAGCAGCCGGCCGATCACGTGGTGGAGGTCGGCGGAGGTCGCGTCGACCGTCGCCTGGACCTCGGGGCCCGCGTGGGCGATCGCGTCGATCAGGTCCGCCTTCGTCACCGCGTCCGTCACCAGCCGGTCGAGCACCGTGAACAGGGCTGCGCCCGGGTCGTCCGCGTCGCGCAGGGCGTGGGCCTCGGTGAGGAGCGGGTCGAGGCGCTCGCGCATCACCGCCTCGAACAGGCCCTCCTTCGTGGGGAAGTGCCGGTACAGCGTGCCCGGCCCCACACCCGCCTGGCGTGCGATCTCGTCCAGCGACACCGAGAGCCCCTCGGCGGCGAACGCCTCCCGCGCCACAGCCAGCAGCCGGTCCCGGTTGCGGCGGGCGTCGGCGCGCAGGGGCCGGTTCTCAGTGGCCATCTCCGGGTCTCCATCGTCGTGAATCAGATAAACGGGGCGCTGTCTCCGGTACGATGTGGTCAACCGGGGCGAGCTCTCCGATTTTAGTCCCGTTTTCCTCGACGAAGGTGAACACCATGGCTACCGCTACCGGCACCGCGTTTCTCTCCCTCGACTACGTCACCTACATCGTCGACAACTTCAGTCACGACCCCTCCGTTGCCGAGCGCGCAGCACACGCCCTCGCCGCCGCCCGTACGGCCGGGCTGCCCGTCTTCCATGTCGTCCCGCAGGGCATGAGCGAGCAGATCCACCCGCTCCTGACCCCCGTCGAGGGCGAGACCGTGCTGACCAAGACCAGCTTCAGCGCCTTCGCCACCACCGACCTTCGTGAGCTGCTGGAGGC
>NZ_JAAGLX010000119.1:0-1088 GCF_010548325.1 Streptomyces sp. SID13666
GCGACCAGCGCGATCACCAGCAGGGCGTACCAGTAGTAGGAGGGCGAGGTCAGGAGCAGCGCGGTGCCGGTGACGAGCAGCGCGCCGCTCCACGGCCGGTCCGGGTCGCCGCGGCGCATGACGTAGAGGGCGGTCAGCGCGATCAGGGCCACCGCGACCGGGGCGGCGACGCCGTCCGGCAGGAACAGCCGCAGCAGCGCGAACCGTCGGACGCTGCCTGATTCGTACCCCTCCTCCTGCAGATAGCCGGGCAGATAGCCGAGGACGCCGAAGCCGGAGGTCAGGATGTACGGCAGATAGGCGAGGGCGATCACCAGCACGGCGGGTACCAGGACGCGCGCGGCGTCGCGGGGGCCCCGGCGGGCGAGGGCGCCCGGCAGGACGACGGCGGGCAGCAGCTTGACGGCGATGGCCGCGCCGAGCAGCGCGCCGCGGCGCGGCAGGACGGACGTGCCGAGCGCGAGCACGGTCAGCAGCACGCCGAGCGTGTCGACATGCGCGTCGTTGACGGCCGCGAAGGACACCGCGGGACACCAGGCCCACAGCGCCGCGCGCCGTGGATCGCCGCGCCGCCGCAGGACGAGGAGCAGGGCGGCGCTGGTCCCGACGGCCAGCAGCGCGCCCGCGATCTGGGTCGGCTTGTGGCGGGCACCGTCCGGCGACAGCGCGTGGACGGCGAGGAACCAGCCTTCCGCCACCGGCGGGTAGATGGTGTTCACGGCGGGCCGGTTGATCCGGGTGCAGTCCGCGCCGACTGCGCGCAGATCGGGTGCCGGGCAGTCGGGGCCCGGCGGGAAGAGCCAGCGGTCACGCAGCCCGGCCAGTTCCGGCGCGGCGGGCGGGTGGGCGTACGGGGAGATGCCCGCGGCCTGCACCCTGCCGTCCCAGGCGTAGCGGTACATGTCGCTGCTGGTGCGGGGCGGGCCGCTCAGCGCCGCGAGCGACAGCGCGGCGCTGCCGGCGAGCACCAGGACCACGGCGGCGCGCACGGGTACCTTGCGGACCGTCCATGCGGCGCCGGCGAACAGCACCCAGGCCGCCGCGTACCAGTACAGGAGGTGGCGCGGGTGTGCCTCGGAACCTCCTGA